>JAHZKQ010000210.1 GCA_022600315.1 Gammaproteobacteria bacterium | reverse complement strand
ACTTCGCCAACCGCTTCTTTTGCAGCAAAAGTTTTTCATCAAGAGGAGGTAAAAGCTTTAGAAGATTTTTTCAAGCAGGAAGCATCGAGCTTTAGTGCTGTTCAATCAGACGGTGAGGTTGTTTGTGCAAGGCGAAAAGCTAAAGGTGCTGAGAATACTTTGCAAGGTGGATCCAATAATCAACTTGGAATATTTAAGCCACCTGCACCAGCCGAAGTAAAGCAAGACGCTGCTCCTAGCTCTCCTAGTACGGTAGCTCTGGGCCGTAAATGTGGCTAAGCTTTCAAAAACCTTTTGAGCTAGATCAGCTCATTGAGTTAATCCATAACAGCTTGAGTCTTTGACTTAGGCTTAGCCTGCAAGGCTAAAAAGATAGCGAATAAAGTTATTGTTGCACCAATCCACTCGATAAAAGGTGTGGGACGATGAAAGAAAATCACATCCCATAAAAACGATAAAGTTGGTTGGGTCAATAAAATAAATCCGGTAACTGAGACCGGTATCTTAGTGACACCTTTGGCGATAAAGTACCAAGCAGCAGCTTGACAGGCGATGCCATAACACAGCATATAAAACCAATTTTTGGCATCAGGAATGATAAAAGAATCATGCTGTAAATAACCCGCAGTACCAAGAATTAAACATGCTGCGGCACAAATCAAAATAATATAGCTTGAAGGATTTAAATCTTTTTTTAAGGTTTGCGCTTGGCGCACCACCAAAACATAAAGGCCGTAACACAAGGCGGTGGCAATCGCGCAATAAACGCCAATATGGTAAACGTTACTGACGGTTCCCCACTTTAAACCAATTAACATAAATAAACCGACTGCCACTAATGGCAGCGCTAATAATTGCCGCCAATCGATGCCTTCTTTTAAAAATACTACGCCGGCAATCGCCAATACGAAGACTTGACAGTTGCCGATAATCGTAGCAAGGCCTGGGCCAATATCACGAATCGCAATTTGATAAGAAAATAAATCACCGGCAAAAAATAACCCGCCGAGTAAGGCAAAGCCTGCAGCTAACCAGCCAAACCATAAACGCTGCCGACGGATTAATGCAATGACTAGTAAAGTTAAGCCACCAAAACCAACGCGATAAAAACCAACTGCGGTGGAAGGCATATTACTTAAGCGCACTAGTACCGGTGCAAAGCTAATTAAAAACGCACCCAGCCAGACTTGGAACATTGCTGCATAGTTATGATTTTCTTGCTGATCCATTCGCAAACCCCGAGGTTTTTTCATCATTAAAGTCTGCCACTATAGCGGAAAAAGCCTGGAGGCGACAAGATGTTAATTTATTTATTTAGCTTTATTTCTGGTGTGGCTGTGCCATTGTGGTCGTTTTATGTGCTGCTGCCTTGCGGTATTGTGTTATTGCTTGCAATAGCATTGGTGGATTATTCGCGTGGTTATAAATTCTGTTGGGTGATATTGTTAATGGGCTTGGGCTGGTGTTGGAGTCATTATGTTCTGCAGCGTGAACAAGCTTGGCAATTACCAGAAAAACTTATTAATCGGCCGATACCAGCAAGTGGTATTATTGCTTCGCTCCCTAAGCAAAATACGCATGTGGTAAGTTTTAATTTCTATTTGCAGTGGCTGAATAATAAAAAAGTTAATCATTTAGTTCGGTTGGCTTGGTATACCCCGCATCCCACACTGCAGGTTGGTGAGCGCTGGCAATTTAGATTAAAATTAAAGCCGCCGCATGGTTTGCATAATCCAGTTGGCTTTGATTATTTGCGTTGGTTAAAGCAGCATGATCTGCAGGCGACAGGTTATGTAGTAAAAAGCAATTTTAATCATTTGCAGCACAAAACATGGCATTACCCTATTGTACAATTGCGTCAACACTTACAGCATTTAATTTTTTACTCAATTCATAATCCAGTCATCGCTGCTATTATCACAGCATTAAGTTTAGGTTCTCGAAATGGTTTTACTCTAGCCCAGTGGCAGGTCTTTCAATTTACCGGCACCAGTCATTTAGTAGCAATTTCTGGATTGCATATTAGCTTGGTAGCAGGTTTGGTTTTTTGGGTGGTTAATTTTTTCTGGGGACAGCTTGGACTTACAGTTTGTTATCCTAGTACCAAAGCCGCAGCAATTGCAAGCATGTTAGCAGCTTTTTTATATGCCTTGCTATCTGGCTTCGGCTTGCCGGCTGAACGCACGTTAATTATGTTAAGCATTTTATTGGCTTCACAGCTACTACCAATTTTTTTAAGTTTATTTGATCGAATTATATTAGCATTAGCAATAACGGTGATTTTTGATCCATTAAGTTTAACTTCAGCGAGTTTTGGTTTAAGCTTTGTGGCGGTAATTTTTATTGCTTTTATGGTCACAGGTCGCTTGCATTTATCCCGATGGCGGCAATGGTGGCGCTTGCAGTTGGGTATTAACTTAGGTTTATTGCCATTAACTTTATGGTTTTTCCAGCAAAGTTCAATGATTAGCTTGTTAGTCAATCTTGTTGCTATACCATGGGTAGGTTTTTTGGTAGTACCACTTTGTTTGCTGGGTTGTTGTGGGTTGTTAATTTCACCTGTATTTGGCAGTGTAGTTTTAAAAGCAGCGGCTTTTAGTTTGCAGCCACTATGGTTTGTTTTAAGTTATTTAGCTCACCAGCCATGGGTAATTTGGCAGCACAGTATTAGTATTTGGGTGATGCTCGTTAGTGAGTTTGGCATTATATTATTGTTGATTCCATTTGGATTGCCAGGCCGGTTATTCGGGATTATTTTTTTATTGCCATTATTTTTCTGGCATCCAGCTCGACCAGCTGTTGGCGAATTATATTTTACCTTGTTGGATGTTGGGCAAGGTTTAGCAAGTGTGATTGAAACTAAACACCATGTTTTAGTTTACGATACTGGGCCACACAGTTTTTCGGGTTTTGATGCGGGTCAGGAAATTGTGTTGCCATACCTGCGTTATTTGGGGTGGCAACATTTGGATAAGTTAATTGTGAGCCATGGTGATAATGATCATAGTGGTGGTGCCAAAGCCATATTAAATGCTTTGCCTACTAAAGAAATCTTAACCAGTTTGCCGAAACTTTTTCCTGGTGCTAAGCACTGCTGGCAAGGCCAGCATTGGCAATGGGATGGGGTGAAATTTGCAATGCTTTATCCACCTAAAGGCCAAGCTTATCTCGATAATAACAGCTCCTGTGTGTTAAAAATCACGGCAGGGACAAAAAGTTTATTGCTGGTGGGGGATATTGAGGCGCCAGCAGAAACGGCATTATTGCAGCATAATCCTAAAGGCTCGCTGCAAGCTAATATCTTGGTGGCGCCGCATCATGGTAGCAAGACTTCATCAAGCCCTGCCTTTGTGGCTGCCGTTGATCCGGGCTATGTGCTGTTTCCAACTGGCTATTTAAATCGCTATCAGTTTCCGTCATCTGTAGTGATTGATCGTTACCGCCAAATTGATTCACATTTATACAATACCGCTCAAGTTGGGGCGATTCAGATTCGCCTGTCGAGCCGAACTGGGGTAAGATTAGCGGCTGATTCACACTAGGAAAGTAGTATGTCTTCATCCCAAAAGACCTGGCCTATCTATAAGCGACTTTTAGGCACGGCACGTAAATATTGGCCGCTGGCCGCGATCGGTATTATCGGTACGATCTTTCAATCATCATTTGATGCGTTATTTAGTTGGTTGATTAAGGTGGTGATTGATAAAGGTTTTGTTGAGCACAATGCGTTATTTATTAAATGGTTTCCATTGGCATTTGTGGCGATCTTTTTATGTCGCGGCTCGAGTAATTTTGCTTCGACATTTTGTTTAAGTAAAGTGGCGCGCAGTGTGGTAATGGATTTAAGACGCCGGCTTTTCACCAAGTTTTTGACTTTGCCAGCCAAATTTTATGATCAAAATAGCCCGGGACATTTATTATCGACGGTTATTTATAATGTTGAACAAGTGGCGAATGCTACTGCCACCGCATCAATTAAAGCGCTGCGCGATGGTTGGTTTTTAGTGGGTTTAATTATTGTTATGTTTAGTTTAAATTGGCGCGTGGCATTAATTATAGGTGCCGCCGGGCCGTTTTTAGCTTTATTATTGCGCTGGACGAGTCGTAAATTGCGTCGTCATAGCACTAACGTACAGCAATCAATTGGTGATGTTACTCATATTGCGGATGAAGGAATTCAAGGCCATAAAGTGATTCGAATTTTTGGCGGACAAAAATATGAAAATACTAAATTTCGCAAAGCCACCTTTGAGAATCGTCGCCAAGAAATGAAAGTCGTGATCACTAATAATTTAGGGACCATCTTAACGCAACTATTAATTGCGGTGCCATTAGCGGTTACGGTTTATATTGCGACCTTACCGTCAATGCATATGACGGCCGGTTCTTTTGCGGCGTTGTTTGCTACCATGGCGATGATGTTAACCCCGCTTAGACGGCTAACTAATTTAAATGGTGATATTCAGCGTGGGGTGGCTGGCGCGGATAGTATTTTTAAAGTCTTGGATGAGCCTGAAGAAAATGATTTAGGTGCGCGTCAATTATCACATGCGCAAGGTCAGGTGGAGTATCGTCAGGTGGACTTCCAATATCCCAATACTCAGCAAAAAGTTTTGCAACAGTTTAATTTGAAAATTAAAGCAGGCCAAACGGTAGCGTTGGTGGGCCGCTCGGGCGCAGGCAAATCTACGTTAGTAAATTTATTGCCACGTTTTTATGAAGTATCGCAAGGTGAAATTTTATTGGATGGCGTGGATACGCGCTCTTATCAATTGAAGGATTTGCGTGCTCAATTTGCTTTAGTTTCACAACAGACTACTTTATTTGATGATACAGTGGCCAATAATATTGCTTATGGAGTGGCTGAAACAACCGATCGCAACAAAATTATTGCCGCCGCACGTGCTGCTAATGCTTTGGAGTTTATTGAAGCTTTGCCAGAGGGATTTGATACGGTGATTGGTGATGATGGAGTATTATTATCCGGCGGCCAGCGTCAGCGGATTGCCATTGCGCGTGCAATTTTAAAAGATGCGCCGATATTAATTCTCGATGAAGCGACTTCGTCTTTAGATACTAAGTCGGAGCGTTTAATCCAAAGCGCCTTGGAAAATCTTATGCGAAATCGTACCACCTTAGTGATTGCGCATCGTCTATCAACAATTGAAAGCGCCGATCGTATTTTGGTGTTACAAGAGGGTCGTTTGGTAGAAGAAGGCAGTCATGCTGAATTGATTGCTGTAAATGGCGTGTATGCCGAATTGCATCGGTTGCAGTTCAGTGAGCAACCGGAAGCTGTGAGTGCTTAAGTGAATATTCATAAGTTATGGTATGAAAAGCATTGGTTAAGTAGTTTATTGGTGCCATTGAGTTGGATTTATCGAGCCATTATTTTTTTACGCCGTTGTTGCTATCGGGTGGGAGTTTTTAAGCAGCACAAACTTGCTGTGCCGGTTATTGTTGTTGGCAATATTACCGTCGGTGGTACGGGTAAAACACCTTTAGTGACTGCAATTGCAAAATACTTGCAAGCTAAGGATTTACGGGTAGGTATTATTAGTCGCGGGTATGGCGGCACAATAAAAACACCGACCTTTGTTACGGCCAATAGTGATCCTGCTGAAGTCGGTGATGAGCCAGTTTTATTGGCTGAACTCACGCGATGCTCAGTAGTGGTTTTTGCTGATCGGGTGCAGGCGGCAAAAACTTTACTAGCCAAATACCCTGTCGATGTTATTATAAGTGATGATGGTCTGCAGCATTATGCGCTCGCGCGTGATCTTGAAATTAATGTGATTGATGGCGAGCGTCGGTTTGGGAATCAACGTTTATTGCCCGCTGGACCGTTGCGTGAACCGTTGTCGCGTTTAAATAGTGTAGATATTAAAATTACTAATGGTAAAGCTCAAAGTGATGAATATGCCATGCAATTAGTGCCGAGAGAAATTTATCAGTTAATTAATCCTGTTCAACACTTAGACCTTAATCAAATCGCCGGACCGATTCATGCCATTGCCGGTATTGGTAATCCGCAACGATTTTTCAATACGCTAGAAAAATTACATTTAGATTTTATTCCGCATCCGTTCCCAGACCATCATCAATTTAAAGCCGATGATATTAACTTTGGCGATGACATAGTGATTATGACTGCTAAGGACGCGGTAAAGTGCCGCCGTTTTGCTAGTCCCAATCATTATTGTTTGCCGATCGCCGTATCAGAGGAGGCTATTTGCAGACTTATTCTGAATAAATTAAATAGTTACAAACCCCAACTCGCTGTATCAGAGGAGGCTATTTAAAGCTTAGTCCGATCTTAACAAAACGCCCACTAGCCAATCGCTCAGCTGGTAGGTGTCCAGCATCATTGGCTTTGTTTAATTAGACCGGTAGTGCGTCCTTGGACAGGATCGTATCATTTCCCAGATTCAATATCGCGAATAAGGTTCGTGATAGTCGCTCAATTGAGTTTAGGGTGAATGAATAGGTTTTATCGTCAGACTGGCCAGAATCGGCCTCATCATTTATAGTGCAACAAGCCATTGGCCTGTACTCCTTTAGCGTAGGTTGATGGTTAGTGGTTGGTGGGTGTGTCTGCACGCGTCGGTCACGCTTGAATGTGGGCTGGATGCCAATTTGAACTCGGCTTGTTCCACGAGGTTATTTAAAACCAAATTTTGCTAAAAGCAACTCATAAACTAACAAGATAAGTGGTCGTTAATTAAAAATGGAAATTTATTGTTTTTCTTATTTTATTGCTAAGTCAGGTTTGCGTGAACCATTACGGCAAGCATTATTAGCCTTGGTTGAGCCAACTAATCAAGAACCAGGTTGTATTACCTATAAATTACTAGTAGATAAAGCAAATCCAGATCATTTTATTATGCTAGAACATTTTCGAAGTGTAAAAGAATTTGCTGCGCATGAAACGCAAGTCTATATCCAAGATTTTATTAAAAATGAAATGCATCAGCTTTGTGCCAAGGTCGGTTGGCATGAAGCGGTTGAATTATAGAATGGGGTCAAGTCTTGAATTAACGGGTTTTGGTT
>JAHZKQ010000209.1 GCA_022600315.1 Gammaproteobacteria bacterium | reverse complement strand
TTGGTTTGCACCAAAAAGTGATTGGTGAGCGTAAATTAAGAACTCCAGGTTATCGCCGAGTTTATTTTGACTATGGAATATATAATAAGCCCAAAAGTCAGGTTAAATTTCACCGCTATCGATTTAATTGGCCGTTATCTATTATGGGTGCACACGCCTATTGGATTACTAAATACGAGCCTAAAGAAAAGCGTTATCTATTCGTTAGCTATGAAGATCCTTTGGCAATTAAAGATATCGCGCATTACATTAAGCGTAAACATTATTTAGGGTTATCTGATTGGCAGCTCTTGGGGGATTTAAACTATCGAAGTCCGCACTCACTATTGCGTACGATGATAGAAAAATAAAATTTATTTGGTTTCAGTTTCCGGCGCACGTTTCTTGCCGGCATCGCGATAGGTGATGCGGCCACGGCTTAAATCATAGGGTGTTAGCTCAACCGTCACTCGATCACCGGTTAAAATACGAATATAGTTTTTACGCATTCGCCCGGAAATATGGGCGTTAATGGTATGTCCATTATCCAGCTTAACCTTAAACGTGGTGTTGGGCAGGCTGTCTACAACCGTGCCATCCATTTCAATATGTTCTTCTTTTGCCATTGATTTTAATAAGCCTTCTTAGATTTAAGTGGTTCATCATGCCTTAAAATGCTTGAGCTCGCAAGCTAGTCTTTTAAAGCATCCAGGTATTTTTCAGCATCTAAAGCTGCCATGCAGCCACTGCCAGCTGAGGTGACGGCTTGGCGATAGATTTTATCACCAACATCGCCAGCGGCAAATACCCCGGCAACGCTGGTAGCTGTGGCATTTCCCTCAATGCCAGAATTGACTTTAAGATAGCCGGCAGCATCCATTTGTAATTGATCGCGAAACAAGCCGGTGTTTGGATCATGACCGATGGCGATAAATACGCCTTCAGCTTCAAGGTCTTTACTGGTATTGGTTTTAACATTTTTAATGCGTGCGCCGGTTACGCCTTGTTCATTACCCAATACTTCCTCTAAGACATGATCCCATTCGATGGTGATATTGCCGGTTTTGGATTTATCAATAATGCGCTTGGCAAGGATTTTTTCAGCGCGAAATTCATCTCGGCGATGAACGATAGTGACTTGGCGGCAGATATTCGATAAGTATAATGCTTCTTCAACGGCAGTATTGCCACCACCAATAACGACTGCATCTTTACCGCGATAGAAAAATCCATCGCAGGTGGCACAAGCGGAAACCCCTTTACCCATAAATGCTTGTTCTGATTCTAAACCTAAATAGCGAGCTGAGGCACCAGTAGCAATGATTAGCGCATCGCAACTGTATTCACCGCTTTCACCTTTTAAATGGAAGGGTTTATTATCAAGCCGCACGGCATTGATATGATCAAAAATAATATTAGTCTCAAAACGCTCGGCGTGTTTTTGCATGCGCTCCATCAGCGCTGGGCCTTGTAGGTCTGAAATATCACCCGGCCAGTTGTCGACTTCAGTGGTGGTCATTAATTGACCGCCTTGCTGCATGCCAGTGATTAAAGTAGGTTTTAAGTTGGCACGGGCTGCATAAATAGCAGCAGTATAGCCAGCTGGACCTGAGCCGAGGATAATAAGCGGGTGGTGTTGTGTTGTCATCAATTTACCTTGTCTGCCATTATGAGAAGGCTAATAGTAACGGCTCAGTCGGCAAAAATGAATAGCTGTAGCAAGATTTAGTGAAAATTTTCCAGTAAAGCTTTTGCTTTGCGGTGTTCATCTTTATAATAAAATGACATTCTTTACAATATCTCAACATAAGGACAGCCGCTTTGACATCTGCACGTAACAAGACAAAAGACAGTGAAGTCCCAGTTTCTCATCTGCATCAACGCCTACGCGAAGGTTTGTTGTTACTAACCTTGGCTTTATCCGTTTACCTGTTGTTGGCTTTGGTGAGTTATCATCGTTCTGATCCAAGTTGGTCGCATATCGTGAGTGCCAAACATATTGCCAATGTTGGTGGTAGGTTAGGCGCTTGGTTGGCGGATTTCTTTTTATATATTTTTGGTTATGCGGCGTATTTGGTACCGTTAATTTTTTGCTATTTGGCTTGGATTTTTTACCGGCAGTATTATCAGGTCGAAGAAGAATTAGAATGGCGTTGGCCGCTTATTGTATTACGTAGTTTTGGGGTATTGTTTATTGTTGTTAGTGGCACGGCATTATTAAACCTTTACTGGCCGAGTGCCAAGCAGCATTTACCTTTTGCCGCGGGCGGCATTATTGGTACTTTATCTAGTTCGGGCATGTTAGGGGTATTTAATTTTGCCGGTTCCAGTTTAGTGCTGGCAACTTTATTTTTAATTGGCATCACTATGTTAACGGGTTTGTCATGGCTGCGACTAATTGAAAATTTAGGGGCAATTATTTTAATGGCATTGCAGTGGTCTGCACAGGCTTTAAGAAATTTTGATTTTGGAAGGTTTTCCATTAAGAAAATTAAATTACCAAGATTAAAAACTAAAACCGAGCCTGTGATTGATGTGGGTGCCAATGTTGCTACCGAGTTAATATCTGCTGTTGCACCGCCTTCGCCACCCATTAGTGAAATGGAAGCCGATGAAACTTTAATTAAACGCGCAGTACGTAAACCGCCGCGTTATTCAAAATCAAAAGCGATGCCAAAATTGTCTTTATTGGATGCCGCCAAAGGACCTTCAGCCAATGCCATGAGCTCATCTGAACTGCAGCAACGCTCACGTGATGTAGAAATGCGTTTAGCAGAGTTTGGCGTGGAAGTGAAAGTGGTGGCGGTGCATCCAGGGCCTGTGGTCACACGCTTTGAATTAGAATTAGCAGCGGGTACCAAAGTTAGCAAGATTACTGGATTGGCGAAAGATTTGGCGCGTTCTTTATCGGTGACTAGCGTGCGAGTGGTAGAAGTGATTCCAGGTAAATCTGTTATCGGTATTGAATTACCGAATGCTTCACGAGAAACGGTGGCGCTGCAGGATGTATTGGCGAGCAAAGTTTATCGCAACTCACATTCGGCATTAACTTTAGCCTTAGGTAAAGATATTGCCGGTAATCCAGTGGTGGTGGATTTAGCAAAAATGCCACATTTATTGGTGGCAGGTACCACCGGTTCTGGTAAGTCGGTGAGTTTGAATGCAATGTTAATGAGCTTGCTTTATAAATCTAGCCCAGAAGAATTACGCCTAATTTTAATTGATCCCAAAATGTTAGAGCTGTCGGTTTATGATGGCATTCCGCATTTATTAGCGCCGGTGGTTACCGACATGAAAGATGCTGCGGTGGCATTACGTTGGTGTGTAGTAGAAATGGAGCGTCGTTATCGATTAATGGCCGCATTAGGGGTGCGAAATATTAAAGGCTTTAATACTAAAGTCAAAGAGGCACGTGAACGTGGCAAACCTTTATTGGATCCATTAATGCAAGCCGGTGATGCGGCGCAAATTAGTGAACTGCAAACTTTACCGCAAATCGTAGTGTTGGCTGATGAGTTTGCAGACATGATGGTTGTGGTCGGGAAAAAAGTTGAAACTTTAATTGCGCGTTTAGCGCAAAAAGCTCGAGCTGCAGGAGTACATTTAATTTTTGCCACGCAACGTCCATCCGTAGATGTTATTACCGGCCTAATTAAAGCGAATATTCCAACTCGAATTGCCTTTCAAGTGTCATCTAAAGTGGATTCACGTACCATTTTAGATCAGCAAGGTGCGGAACAATTATTGGGCCATGGGGATATGTTATATTTGGCGCCGGGTACAGGCGTGCCGGTACGTATTCATGGCGCTTATGTCTCTGATGATGAAGTGCATCGTGTGATGGCCTATCTAAAAGCCCAAGGCCAGCCTGATTATGTGGATGATGTATTAAATGATCAAGTGGTGAGTAGTGACCCGAGTGGTTATACCGAAGCGGCTAGTGGTGAAAACGATGCTGAACAAGATCCATTTTTTGATGAGGCGGTACACTTTATTACAAAATCCAGACGAGTTTCAGTTTCCAGTATTCAGCGGCGTTTTAAAATTGGCTATAATCGTGCCGCGCGAATTGTTGAGGCCATGGAAGCGGCAGGGATTGTCAGTCGCATGGAAGGCAATGGTAGTCGAGAAGTGTTGGCGCCGCCGCCAGTAGAATAACAAAGGTGATATAAATGCGACGTTGGTTGGGATTATTATTATTGATTTTTTTTGGTAGTGCATTGGCAGCATCAGCCGAAGCTAATTTAAGCCAATTATTGCAAGGCTATAATAGCTATTATGCTAAGTTTACTCAATTAACTTATAATAATAGCGGTCAGTTATTTAATCGCTCCAACGGTCAAGTATGGTTATTACGCCCCGGTAAGTTTCGTTGGGAAACTTTAAGTCCTTCGCATCAAATATTAATCACCAATGGTAAAACCTTATGGATTTATGATGTGGATTTAAGTCAAGCGACTCAACGTCCGTTGACGCGGTCAGGCCAGTTTAGTCCAGCGCAACTCTTAACTGGTGATGCTAAAGCTTTGGCGCAACATTTTAGTGTGAATTATAAAAATGGTTGGTATATATTAACCCCAAAAGATAAAGGCTTTAACGTTAAGCGTATTCAATTACAATTTCAGAAAAATAAACTAGCAGCGCTGCAGTTTAGTAGTAATCTCGGTCAAACCAGTAAATTTGAATTTACTGGTATTCAACTTAACCCAAACTTAAAACCGAATTTCTTTAATTTTAAAGCACCAGCGGGTGTTGATATATTAAATCATGATGCAAGCACATAATAAATTAGATTCCTTGGCGCCACTAGCGTTGCGCTTGCGGCCTAAAGTTTTGAGTGAATTTATTGGTCAGGAACACTTATTGTCTGAAGGTAAGCCACTTTATAAAGCGATTCAAGCTGGGCATTTGCATTCATTAATTTTATGGGGTCCGCCAGGAGTTGGCAAAACCACTTTAGCAGAAATTATTGCGGGTTCGGCTGATGCACGTATCGAGCGAATTTCTGCGGTGTTAGCTGGCGTGAAAGAAATTCGTGAAGTTGTAGCCAGAGCGAAGCTAGCTCAACAGACGGGTAAGGCCACGGTATTATTTGTGGATGAAGTACATCGCTTTAATAAATCGCAACAAGATGCTTTTTTACCGCATGTGGAGCAGGGCTTAATTACCTTGATTGGCGCTACTACGGAAAATCCATCTTTCCAGTTAAATAATGCTTTAATCTCGCGTTCTCGAGTTTATGTGTTAAAACCCTTAATGGAAGCTGAGTTACTAAAAATTATTGAACGTGCTTTAGAGGATAAAACCTCTGGCTTTGGTGAGCGGTCGATTGATTTAGCCTTAGAGTTACGTCAGCAAATTGCGATGGCGGCCGATGGTGATGCTAGGCAATGTTTAAATATCTTAGAAATGCTTTCAGACTTTACTGAATTACAATCAGGGCGGGAAGTTATTTCAGCGACTGCAGTTACTGATGTGCTAGCCAATAATCTACGTCGGTTCGATAATGCGGGTGATGCGTTTTACGATCAAATTTCTGCATTGCATAAATCAGTCCGTGGTTCCAATCCTGATGCAGCATTATATTGGTTAACACGCATGATCGATGGTGGCTGTGATTTAAATTATTTGGCACGACGTATTTTGCGCATGGCCAGTGAAGATATTGGCAATGCTGATCCACGGGCCTTGCAAATCAGCTTAACTGCCTGGCAAGCCTATGAAAGATTAGGTAGCCCAGAAGGCGATTTAGTCTTAGCCCAAGCCATCGTTTATTTAGCGGTAGCGCCAAAAAGTAACGCCGTTTATAAAGCATTTAATCAAGCCAGTGCGGATGTTAAACAGCAAGGTAGTTTAGCGGTGCCCATGCATTTATGTAATGCGCCCACCAAGCTAATGAAGCAATTGGGTCATGGCAAAGGCTATCGATATGCACATGACGAGCCTAATGCGTTTGCCGCTGGAGTAAATTATTTCCCAGAAGAAATGTCAGCGGTGAGTTATTATCAGCCAGTATCGCGAGGTTTGGAAATTAAAATCAAGCAAAAACTACAAGAGCTGCGTAGCCTGGATAAGAAAGCCATGGAGCAGGTTAAATGAATGATTTTTTAAAAGAATTAATCGCAGTAGCCCTGG
>JAHZKQ010000208.1 GCA_022600315.1 Gammaproteobacteria bacterium | reverse complement strand
GTATATTAAAGAAACCGATTATTATCACATTAAAGAATCTGAAAATTTAGATGTAATCGATGATGCCAATCTTTCTTCTATTTCGACTGATTTAAAAAATCAATTTGTTTTATATATAAAAAACCAAGATCGTGTTTTAAAAGGTTGGTGTAGGAAATTGGCTGAACGCGCTGGGCTTGCTACCGCGGGCAGTGAAGGTTCAGTTGCCGGGGTTGGCGCATTAATCGTTAATAAAATGTTTGGTGTTATTGCCGGAATATCGGGTGGGGTATCAAATTATTATTTGGTTGAGAAAGATGGCTATAATACTGCCCTAATGGTGCGGCGTGGGAAATTAGCGCGTAAAGACAATAATCAAAAAATTTCTTGGGGCAAAGCAGCATTAATTTGTATTGGCTTTGTATTATCTGTTTTAAGTGGTTTTTGTTACGGGGCTTTATCTGCCTACGCCGTTCATCAAAAAATTCTTTCTCCAGGTGCAGCGAAAATCGGCCACTCAATCTTTTTGTCGGCATTAATTGTGGTGATTGCATTATTTCCGGTTGCCGGCTTATTGATTACGTTTTCCTCAATGGTTTTTGTGGCGATTGCCGAAATAATTAAAACCGATTGGGCCAAAGAGTGGCAAAATTTTAAAGAAAACTGGCATTTATTTTGGGAAGCCTGGGATGATATGTCAACTTGGCAAGCTACCAAAGAAATTATCTGTGTAATTGGCTCGGTATTGAATAAAATCATTGCCGGCGTGATTACCGGTATGATTGCGTGGTTCTTCTATGCATTTTTTGGTACAAAAGTTGCAACCGTATATAGCTCAATTTTTGGTGGTAGTAAAGCAGTTGCAATGATGATTGGTAAGATCTGTACGATTGCTAATGTTACGACAAATATTCCATTTTTATTACGCAACAACTCTAGCTTGGTACGAAATTTAGCGATTGTGGTTGTCGCGGCAGTCAGTTTTACTTGCTTAATTGCTACGACTATTGTGCGAGCAGCGGTTTTTGGTTTTGTGGTTGCACCGGCAATGGCAATTGTTTATGGCCTTAAAGCATTGGGTAATTGGGCAAGTGGCAAGCCAACAACCTTTAAAAAAGATATGAAAAATCTTTATCAAGGCTTTTGTCGATATCTTAAAAAATCTGCCATGGTGAGTCTAACAGCTATCGGTAAAGTTGCGAAATGGATTAGCCAGGTGTGTACCGATACAACCATTAGCGGTACCATTGGTAAGCATCGTGAGGCTATAGCGCTTAAGGCTCAAAGCCCAGCGAGTAAAGCTGAAGATAAGCCTGAAGCAGAAGAAAAAATTGGGTTAAATACACTGCAAACTACAAGACAGCAGCAAAATATTTCTGCGATGGAACAAGATCCCATTGCTGAGAATCAAATGCTGGCGGGTCAAACTAAAGGAACGTTTGTATTAAACTGTGCATTTTGGAATGGCGCAGGTCAAGGCTTGCTATTTGCACCTGATGGTACCAATTTATTACATAGCCAAGCTCATATTTCTAATGGTACGGCAACGCCGATTGTCACTGCAACTCAGGGCGCTAATTCCGGTGCGACTAATGCGCAGGCTATTGCAAAAATGAATAAAGCTGTAGAAGTCACAGCGGCTTTATCCAAGACAGTTTTGCCAAAAGTTTCAGCCAATAGGGCGAGTTTTTTCCAAGAAAAAGCCACCGCATGGGTTGAGTCTATCCAAGAATCGCATAATGAAGCTTATAGTAAACCATAGAAATTTTTTATCTTATCGGCTGCTCGGCAACCCCGCACTGCACATTGCCCAGCTGATCTCTAACGCATTTTAAATTTGGAAACGGCGAACACCTGGCATTACCGAATTGATCTTTTTGGCAGTGATAACCACACACCGTTGCAATGCCATCTTTAATGCATTGGCGTTTAGGTTGTGGTGGCGTGTTGTTTTTGGCAAATGGATTTTTCACTTGCTTTTTACCGGCCTGATAACCTTGTTGATAGGCTTGATTTAATTGTTTAAGTGAATCATGTTGGTATTGGCTTGGACCATAAGCACAATGGCGGCCGAAGTTTTTATTGTAGGGCAGGCCATGTTTAGCATCTAACATGCCAACGGCACGTGCGGCATCAACGCTGCAATTCGGGTAATAATTAACGGCAGCACTAGCGCCAAAGCTAAGCAGTAAGGTAAAGCTAATGAATAAGTTGATTAAGTATTTTTTCATAATGACTCCATTTTAAAATGAATTGGATCCTAATGCAATCTTAAACTGTACAGTAGTGCAGGCTTATTTATCCTTGTAATTATTAATAATATATTCTTCAGTTTGTTTTGGCGAAAGTGGTGGGCGAAAATAATAACCTTGAATAATATTGCAGCTGCTCTCAGCAAAAAAATCAAACTGTTCTTGGCTTTCAACGCCCTCAGCAACGATTTTAAGATTTAAGCTACTGCCAAGTTGTATAATTGCCCTAACAATTTCGATGCTATCTGGATTGGTTGGAATGTCTTTAACAAAGCTGCGGTCGATTTTAAGCTCAGTAATTGGCAAACGTTTTAAATAAAATAACGACGAATAACCGGCACCAAAATCATCGATTGAAAGGCCAATATTTAAGTTTTTCAGAAAATTAATTGAATCTAAGGTTGTCTCATCAAGATTTAACAAGGTGGTTTCAGTGATTTCAAATTGAATCATAGGGTGATGTTCTTTGTTATCTGACAGTAGATCTCTTAGAAAAGTAATAATATTACGGTTGTGTAATTGTACGGGGGAAATATTAATCGATAAGGTGATATTTTTAAAGACCTCTGGATATTTTTTTCGCCACTTAATATATTGCGTAACCGAAGATTTAATCACCCACTCACCAAGCGTAACAATAAGCCCAGATTCTTCGGCAACGGGAATGAATTCAATAGGAGAAACCAAGCCGATTTGTTGACTTTTCCAGCGACATAAAGCTTCAAGCCCAACCACGCGTCCAGTTGAAGCTTCTATTTGTGGTTGATAATTTAAATAGAGCTCATTGTCTTGAATAGCATTACGGAGGTGATTCTCAATTGTTAGTAATCGTTCAGTGGAAATATTTAGTGCATGGGTATAATATTGAAAATTATTGCCATCTCTATTTTTGGCTAACTGCATGGCGCGATTTGCATTGGTCAGTAGAGTATAACCTTCTTTGCCGGCAAAAGGGTAGACGGCAATGCCAATGCTAGAATGTAAATTAATATGGTGATCATTGACAAGTAATGGGTCGTTAAGTTTCTCAAGAATGAGGTTGGAGATTTTAGCCGCAAATTTCGGATGGTCGATGTTATCTAAAATAATGGCATATTCATCACCGGAGATTCTCGCAATGGTATCATTTTCTTTGCAGATTTCTACTAAGCGTTTAGACATTTCTACCAATGTATTGTCACCGATTTCTTGACCATGAAATTCGTTAATTTTATTAAAGTGGTCAATATCAACGTATAATATAGCCACAGTGCTATTATGACGCTTGGCGTATTCAAGTGTCTTATCTAAAATAGTTAAAAATAATTTTCGATTGGGTAAATTTGTTAATAAATCATAATGAGAAAGATTATAGAGTTTTTCCGCATCTTGTTTGCGATGACTTATATCGCGAAATACTAAAATAGCACCAAAGTATTTATTGTTATGTACAATGGGATTGATTACTACTCGGGCAGGGAATGCTCTTCCGGTATAAGTTTTTAGGTGTAGCTCCTCTTTAATGTAAATTTCATCTTGGGTTAATACCTGCATCAACTCTTCATGCGTTACTAAGTTTTTACCGAATGCATCATGGAATAAGCTTAATTTTTCAGAAATTTTTTTACCAATACAGTTTTCAGCCTTAGTTTGTAATAAATTTTGTGCCTCTAAATTAAGTGATTTAATTTTCCACTTTTCATCCAGCAGGCAAAGACCATCTGACATACT
>JAHZKQ010000207.1 GCA_022600315.1 Gammaproteobacteria bacterium | reverse complement strand
TAAACCTAATCCAACCGTTATCAACAGAAAAAGAGCTTGCTGCTTAAACCTAGAAAATTAATTACGCCTCTACGGCAGCTAACTCATTTAAAGCCTGTTGATATTCTTTTTCATTAGGAGAGCGGTAATGCCAAATGGCCACATCTTCCATATAGGACACGCCTTTACCTTTTTTAGTATGACAAATAATAAAATTGGGTTGGGTTTGAGACTGATTTTGCGCTGCTTCAAATACCGCACTGGCATCATGCCCATCCACCTCACTCACCTGCCAATTAAACGCCGTTAATTTATCAGTCACCGGATAAAAAGCTGGATGCCCTTGGCTCAATTTCTCTAAGCTAGTGCGGTCATTTAAATCCAATAACACAGTCAAATTATTAAGCTTTAAATTGGCCGCCATCATAATGGCCTCCCAAGTGGAGCCTTCTTGCAACTCCCCATCGGAAATAACCACGTAATTTTTAATATCTTGATTGTTAAGCCTGTTCGCATAAGCCATTCCAACTGATAAACCTAAACCATGCCCTAATGAGCCAGTAGAAGCCGCTATTCCCGGCAAACCATAATCAGGATGCGCACCCAATCGACCACCTGGCAAACAAAAATTTTTAATATCATCGTCACTTAGTATGCCAAGGCCATGCAAAACAATATACTGCACTGCACAACCGTGCCCCTTAGATAATACAAAAGTATCGATGCATTCGCCTTGCGAATTTTTGCGCATTAAATCATGATAAATAACATCGACCATTTCCAAACAGGAAAAAGCTGGACCAATATGCAAAGCTGGCACCTGTAAAGAAAGCTCTAAGATTTTTTTCCTGTGCACCACACAGCGCTGTTTGGCGGCTTGCAAATTAAATTGTAAGTTCATTTTTTCCCTCGAAGTTACACCAAAGTCCAATTATAATCTCCCGTATAGCCCGCTTCTTTAAATAACTCAAGCCAACCTTCCGGGTAGTCATGAAATTCTGCCGTTAACACCCAATCTTCGAATAAGGCTTTTTGTTCTGGGGTAAAATAACTATCCACTTGCACAAAAGCCTTACCGCCAGAAACTCGTTGTATTTCTCGCATAGCGATAACCACACCATCACGCGATAAATTATGCACGGTATTTAAAGAAATGACCGCATCAAAACTATTATCTGGAAATGGCAAATGATTGACATTGCCCAAATGCAAACGACCAACCACTTCCGGCTCGCAATGCCTTAAGGCATATTCAGAAATATCTAACCCAAAGGCTTCCAAACCAGGACAAACCTGCATAAAATCTTTGACTAAAAATCCTTTGGCACAGCCAAGATCCAACACCCGATCTCCCGCTTTTAAGCCAAAATGCTCGACCATATCTTTAGCCACCGGCACCCAACGACCATCATAGCGATAACCACCATAACCATAATCACGTGGACCATCAAAATACATTTCACCATATTGCTTAGAAACCCGTACCACCTCTGGATCCTTGGCATTTAAACGCGCTGTGACGTTGCGCTTAACTTGCGGTAGACCTCTTAGTAAATTGATTTCTTGCATTATGCAACCTCCTTTAATTTCTCAGCTTGTAAGTATTGCAAGCCTTTATCAAGATTCATATAAGAAAAATCTGGAAAATATTTTTGACAAACACTAATATCAAAAGCGCGGTAACCATTGTGCGGCATAGGTCCACTGCGCGGCAGACTTTTTATCTCAACCGCTGCTGTTGTTAATCGATTCACTTTCTCTGCCACTTCAAAAAATGAAGTGATTTGACCGGTCACGACATTTAACACCCCATAACTGCGCTTAAACAGACAACGTCTAATAATTTCAGCCACATCATCAACGTGCACATGATCACGTCGCTCCTCACCTTGACCAAATAATTTAATAGTTTTACCTTCTTGTGCTAAACGCACAAATTGATTTGGCCCATAGCCATTATGTGGATCATCAGCGCCATACACTAAAGTCGGCCGTAAAAATAATAGTTTTTCAGCTTCAATAATTGAGGCCAACATTTGTTCGCGTGCCAAATGCATGACACCATGTAATGAGGTAGGTGCCGCCGGCGAACTTTCTGTTAAAGGCTGCATGGAATCCGCATACACCGCATCAGAGCTAATATAAATAATTTGAGTAACAGACCGCTTAGCCAACGCGTCACAAATATTTTTTAGCATTAATATATTATCTAGCAGCATAGTATAATTTTTGCAAGGCGCTTTGGCTGCAGCAATAAGTACCACATCATCGGGCTGTAATATATCGGCAATATATTCGGCGGCTGCAGCACTAGAAAAATCAACCTGCTGTCGACTAATTTCAACAACTGGTACATTATTGTCTTTAAGACACATCACCGCTGTGCTACCAATAAAACCTTTGGCACCCAACACCACAACGCGCTTAGGCCGAACTTCTTTTGCTTCTAGATGATTAAACATAATCCTTCTCCTTTATAATGGGCTGATCTCCTAACGAAAAATAATTAAACTTAAGTTCAGCAGAATCAAACTGCAATGCTCGATGTGGATCGATCACGACTTCAACCATACTGTTGCCAATTTCTGCCGCGGTTAATTTCTTATATTCCTCACAAGCTGTCATAACAATAATGACATTAGCATCGCTAATTGCCTCGGCTACGGATAATTTCATGCCAGCGTGCTCGAGTTTAACAATTGGGTCGTGCAAGTATAGCGTATATCCATCCAGTTGCGACAGTAAAAATAATGACTGTGAATTTTTAGTGCTGTGCGTATTAGGCTTATACGCTAAACCCAAAATACAAATTCGCGGCTTGGCCACTTTACCAAACACTTGCGCTTGCAAACAACGCCACACCCAATCACGACAATAACGTGAATAGTCCAGCCAAGTTTGAACAATAGTGGTATTGGTTGAATGTTGTTTGCCAAGTTTAAGGATAGTTGCCATATCGCGCTCTAAATTGCCCCCAGCAATACCTAAACCTGGGTTTAGATAAGCATATTCACCAATACGTTTATCTAAACGCAGGGTTGGCACCACTTCTTGCCAATTGGCGCCAACTTCGGTAGCCAACTCGGCCAATAGATTACTGGTCATCACCGATGAAACCAAATACATATTAATCGATATTTTTGCTAGTTCCGCGCTTTCATAACGCATTGTTAAAATTGGACAATCAAAACTGTTTAATACCTCTTGAAAAATAGTTGGCAGTGCCTTGCCAGTATCTGCACAGCCAACAATAAAACGTTCTGGCTGAGTGGCGCGCTCCACCGCACGACCGAAAATTAAGGTTTCAACCTGATAAAATAATTGCTGTGCTGGAAATTGCATAGCCCGCATAAACCCAGGACAAACTTGCGACAACACCACAATGGTTTGCTCGTTCTGCAACCCACCACGCAAATGCTCCAAGGCGTAACGAATCGGCTCCAAGTTGCTGTGGTTATTGCTATCAGTAGGCACATCGATCGCCACATAAATTAAATCAGCAGCAAATAAATCATTCACATTGGCACTAAAACTTAAGCGCTGAGCATTTTGCCTGACAAGTTCCAGTAGCCCCGGTTCTTCAATCGGCAAAGCTTGACGCTGCAAACGACCAATTAAGTTCGTATCTTGGTCAAAACCAATCACATTAAATCCTTTACTAGCGGTAGCAATGGCTGACACCAGACCTAAATGCGTCATGCCATAAAAACCGATTGTTATGCTGCGCATACGCCCACCTCTTTTTGAGTTGCAAAGGCCGTGAGTTGATTTAACTGATCATAAATCCAGATATCTTTTTCTAAATTTAAAATTTTATGCTTTTGCACCAAGGTTTTAAAATAGGTATATTCCAATGCCCAAGTCGGATCACTTTGCACTAAAGTTGAAGATGCCTCAGGCGGGCGACCACTTGGTAAAATACGTTGCCGATGAATTAATTGACTCGGACCCCATTTACATAAAGACTCCATACGCAATGAACCTTTTTCGCCAATAATGTCGCAATAAAAAGAGTTTCGCCAAGAAAGCAAAGACATTTCAAATTCGATTTTAATTTTTGAAGTATGATTAAATATCACTACGTGATCAGGCGCCTTATTTTCATGCCGTGCCACATCGATGCAAACATAATTATTATCGCGCTCGTTAAACCAATAATCGATAAAATCTAGCAAATGACAGCATAAATCAGCCAGCACGCCACTGCCCGTATCGCGCCATACAGAATTTCTGGCCAAACGTGCGGTGCCATTACCATAAAATAATCGGCAGCGATAAACTTCACCTAAAAGATTAGCTTGTAACTTCTCATAAATATGCTGAATATGTGGTTCAAAACGGTGATTATATGCCGTATACAGCACCACTTTATTTTGTTGCGCTAACGTTTGCAGTTCAAATAAATCTGCTCGCTTTGGGGTCCATAATGGTTTCTCAACTAATACATGTTTGCCATGACTAATAAGGTATTTAATTACTTGATATTTGGGTTTATCTGGCAAGCAGACTAAGGCCGCATCGTAATCGGTTAACGGTACCTTGGAAATATCAGCATAATCGGCTTCTGAATTTACCGGATCAACCGCTGCAACATAATCATCACCAGCAAACTGTCTGCGTTTTTTGCCCTGCACACCTAACCCAACAACAATAACTTTCATTTTAAATGGCCACCGCCTCTTTTTTCTCTATGACTTTAAGCTCAGGAAAATCAATACAACTTTTTAATTTTAATAATTTGGCTGCCACCGCACTTGGCGTAACCGGTTCATTGCCTTCCAATTCACATTCACAAGCGGCAGCAATACTCCCCAGTATACTAGCAATAATAGCGCCCGATTTTCTTGTTAAAGCCAAAGTGGAGTAGGCCAGTAACGCATCTCCTGCTCCCACCGGATCAATTACTTGATCAACAAAACTCGGTACCACCGCAAATGAATCCAAACCGTCATGATCGGGACTACAACACGTTAACAGACCTTTTTCACCAAGCTTTAAAATTAAAGTTTTACAACCAGATAAATCATATAATGAGGAAGCCAACGGCCGAATACCTGAGTCTTGATCAGCTAAAGCAAAACGTGCTTCACGTTCATTGGGGGTGAGTAAATCAAAATTTTTAAATTCGGTAATATTTCCCCAGCGACTAGCGACTTGACTATCAGCAACCTTAAAAACATGCGCTGGAATCGCAGCTAACAAGCGCTCAATGGTGCGACGATTAAAAATACCATGTCGAAAATCACTGCATATCACTACATCGCAATCGGTGTTTGCAATTTCTCGCTCAAATCGTGCTAAACATTCATCATTGATACTGGAGTTATCCAGCGTATCCACTTTGAGTAACCGATAACCACCAGCAATAATGGCATTTTTATAAGTGGTCGGCCGATTCTCATCAATCACCGCATTAACCTTAATACCACTTTGTTCCAAAGTATTTAATACAAATTCTTTACGTGCATCATCGC
>JAHZKQ010000206.1 GCA_022600315.1 Gammaproteobacteria bacterium | reverse complement strand
CTACGCTCTATATTACGACCCACTGCAACCACTCTTTCGGTATCCGGCAAATCCAATAAATACTTAACATTATGAACTGCAAATACTCCAGCCCCGCCTAATAACATATATCTAGCCATACCAAACTCCATTTGCTGAAAACATTAATTCAAACTCCCAAGCTTCTCTGCAATACAATTACTAGCTAACCCGTGCTGTACCAATAATTCTTCATAAGGTCCATAGCAGCGGATAAAACGATCTTGCAAGGAAAAACATTGTAACTCGCGATCAATCTTATTATCCCAAGCAAACTCTTTGACTCGTGAACCTAAACCTCCATGCGGTACATGTTCTTCTATTATGATAACACGGCGATGGTTTTTAAAAATCTTTTCCAAACCTTCTAAATCCAGTGGCTTAATGGTATGACAAGATACAATCGATACTGATTTATGTTTTAAGTGCCCGGCTTTTAATTCAAAGGCTAGCCGTATAATTGGGCCATAAGCAATAATACACGTATCATTACCCTTGCAAAGATAACGCAATTTACCCGGCACAAATGGCTCCACAGCTTTATCCGTATAACTAGGCTCGCTGGTTTTACCGATTCTTAAATAAACCGGAGACTGGCTATTACGCGTGCACCACTGAGTAATCTGTTGGGTTTCTAAAGGATCACAAGGCGCCATCACCTGCATATTTGGCACAGCACTTGCAATTGCAATATCTTCCATAGCGTGATGGGTTGAACCCAACACAGAATAAGTCACACCTCCAGCAGCACCCACTACTGTAACCGGGAGATTTTGATAAGCCAAATCTACCCTGACAAAGTCAAAGGGCCGATACAATGCGAAAGTGGCAATGGTATAAACAAATGGTCGCATCCCTTGTAACGCCATGCCACCGGCCATACCTACCATAATCTGCTCAGCAACACCGACATTAATAAACCGTTCTGGAAACTCTTCACGAAATTGAGTCATCGCTGATGCTGCCGGTGAAATATCCGCCACTAAAATCGCCAGACGTTTATCGTCTTTAGCAACATCATAGAAAGTACTGGCAAATTGATTTCTAATGGGTCACCCCTAAAACATCCATTAACCCAGCTTGCTTTATAAATCACAACTCAGCAGGCGAAACACATCTTACCTATTTACCTTATTAAACTCAAACATTATCCCACCGCCAATTGCTCCTTGCCTAATCTTCAGGTAGCATGGCTCATTTAAGCGCTTGAGCTAATCAACTTATGCGACACATCTTTAAAAAAATCCGTGAATACGGCTGGAAATGGTTTATTCGACGTATATTACGCGAATTTATTCAACCCACCACCACTACAAATAAAAGTATAAAACTTACTGGTCCAATTGCTTATTTTTTGATTAGCAAACCAATTAACTTTATCTACCATCTATATCTTAAATTTACACACAAACCCGAACAGGTATTTTATTTTACTTACGATTTAGAGGTGGAACCAATCACCTATAATTTTTGCTGGGCCCTGGCGATTGCTGAAGCTAAACGCCAAGCATTACAACTGACCAACATGAAAATCATCATCGTCCCAGGCTCAAAAGCTGGGCTAAGACAAGAAACCACTGACTACCAACGCATTGTCGATGATGATGCCAGGCGCTGGCGAATTCACAATATTATTTTAGCGGCTACCGCACTACTACCATCATCCCACAGCCTTCACTATTGTACTTCACGTTCCGAAGCAGCCACTTTATTGCAGCATGCTAAATATATTTATCCGGCTAAATATAATATTACCCTGCCTACCAGCCACGAATCTCGCGATACTATTGGTTACGGCCCAGAGCTAATGTCTCTGCAAGCAAATCCGCAAGCATTAACTTATGTCGCTAACTGGCTGAGAGAAAACTCCAAAAACAAAAAAGTCATTGTGATTACCTTAAGACAATATGGTTACACTCCAGGGCGCAATAGTAATATTACCGAGTGGTCAAAATTCGCTCGTTCGCTGGATAAAACCGAGTTTTTTGTGGTCATCATCCCCGATACTGAAAATGCTTCCTATAAACTTCCTGTTAGCCTACAAGAATTTGCGAGCTTTAAACCCGCCTGTTGGAATATCGCACTACGCACTGCACTTTACGAATTAGCTTATTTAAACTTAGCGGTTAATACCGGACCTATATCACTCTGTTGGTTAAATGCTCGCTGCCGATATATTAGCTTTAAAATGTCAACCGAAAATTCGCCTTCTTCACTTGCTAGCATGCTAGAACATGGTTTTACGCCCAATGAATCTCCACCTTTTACCCACTCATCTCAAAAATGGGTCTGGGAAAATGATGATTACCCAATCATCAAAAGAGAATTTGAAAAAATGTATCAACATCTAGAACAATCCACCACAAAAACATTCGACAAAGCCAAGAGCCTAGCTTTATAATCCGTACTAGAAAAATCAATCTCAAGAGGGCCGCCAGTGAAAATACCTTTTTCCGCGCTTGACAAACAACACCTCAAACTACTACCTGAACTACTACCCTGCATTGAAGATGTATTGCGCAGCGCACATTTTGTCTTGGGAAAACCTGTCCAAGCGTTTGAGGAAAATTTTGCAAATTACCATCAATGCGCGCATGCGATTGGCGTCAATTCCGGCACCGATGCATTAATCTTAGCTTTACGAGCATTAAATATTGATCACGGCGATGAAGTTATCACCACTGCCAACACATTTATTACCACCGTCAGCAGTATCGCCTTGGTTGGTGCAACACCCATTTTGGTGGATATTGGAAATGACGACAACATTAATGTTGATTTAATTGAAGCACATATTACCGAAAAAACAAAAGCCATACTACCGGTGCATTGGACCGGACGACCTTGCGATATGGAGCGCATTTGCAACATCGCTAAAAAATATAATCTAAGAATTATCGAAGATTGTGCGCAAGCCATTTCAGCCAAATACAAAGGCCAATTAATCAGCACCTTTGGTGATATTGGTTGCTTTAGCCTACATCCTTATAAAACCCTAAATGCCTGCGGTGATGCCGGAATCATTGTCACCGATGACGACAATATCGCCAATCAATTACGTGCCTTACGGCAAAATGGCCTAGACAGCAATGGCGTCTGCAACGTTTGGAGCAATAATTCTAGGCTCGATACCATGCAAGCGGCCATCTTAAACGTAAAATTAAACTATTTTGCAAATTGGACCGAACGGCGTATCGAGATTGCACGTTATTATACCGAGCAACTAAAAAGCATCCCCGGCATTCAAACTCCAGCGACTAATAATGATCAATATCATTCGGTATTTCATGTCTACATTATCAAAGCAAACAACCGAGATGCGCTAAAACAATACCTGCAAGATTGCGACATCGAAACTCGGATTCATTATCAAACACCCATTTACAAACAGCCCATTGCGCTTAAAACCCTGCCCTGCACCACCTGTGACTTTCCACGCATGGAACAAGTTTCCAAACAAGCTCTATCACTACCAATTTATCCTGAGCTAAACCGTGAACAACAAGATTATATTATTAGCAAGGTAAAAGCATTTTATGCGCAAAACGAAACATATAATCAAAATTCAGCTGCTATTAAAAATGCAGCGCTTTAAGCGCTAAGGATTATCATGAACTGCCTTGTTTGTTCATCGGAAAATACACAATCATTTGAGAATTACTCGAGCTTTAATCGTGTCACCTCAGATTGCAAGCCGTTTGCTGCCGATGGCAAACTGAATATTTGCCAAACCTGTGGCTTAGTACAGAAAACTGTCGATGATAAGTGGCTAGCTGAAATTACTTCGATTTATAAAAACTATGAAGTATATTCTCAATCCGACGGTGAAGAACAAGCCATTTTTAATCAAACCACAGGAAACTCCTGTAAGCGCTCCGATGCTTTAACTCAGTTTATTAATAACACGAATTTATTAATAGCCAATGGCAAAGTGTTGGATTATGGCTGTGCTAATGGTGAATTCTTAGCGGCTTTCTCAAGTACTCAACCAAACTGGAAATTATATGGCGCCGATTTAGATGAAAAATATCTCGAACGCCTGAAAAAAATTAATAATTTTGTTGGATTATATAATGAAACTAATATTCCGGCAGAACAATTTAATTTAATCAGCTTAATCCATACTCTAGAACATTTAGTGACACCACTTAAGACTCTAAAACAATTAAAGAAACTATTGCCTCAAGATGGCGCACTATTTATTCAAGTGCCCAATGTATTAGCCAATCCATTTGATATTTTAATTGCTGATCATCTATCACATTTCTCTCCTGCGACACTTACCTTTTTACTGCAGCAAGCTGGCTTTAAAGTACAAGTCATCACTACCGATAGAGTACCAAGGGAGATTTCAGTATTAGCAACGCCTGCTCCAAAAAAAGACATCACTATAGAGCATACAACCGTAGAATCCCAAGCCACTATCATTAACAATCACTTGGAATTTCTGCAACAAATACTAAACAATGCTGAAAAACTAGAAACCCAAGGTGAATTTGCTATTTTCGGTAGCTCCATCTCTGCTACCTGGCTAGCCAGTCACTTTGAAAATGTCATTTGCTTTATTGATGAAGACCCTAACCGAATCGGTAAAACCCATCAAGGCAAACCAATTTACTCGATTAACGAAATACCACAGGCTATGCCGATTTATATCCCCTTACCTTTAAATATTGCCACATCAATTAGTCATCGACACGCTAAACAAAATTTAAATTTTATTCTCCCACCTAATATCAGAGCAGTGGAGAACGTTTTATGATTACCTACCATCATATAGGCGGCCGCAACGGCACCTCCTCTGTTCCATTAACAGGCGCTAAATTTCTACAGGATTTTCATTTAGTTTTTTACGATGCTGATGAAAATTGTATTGAGCAAATTAGAAAGTCTGAAAAAAGTGACTTTGGTAAAGTCACAGTGTGCCCTTACTGCATTGGGAAACAAACCCAATCAGCCGCTTTCAATATAAATTTTCACCCAACTACCAGCTCACTCTATGATTTTAACCCTGCATTCAAAGATTACACTACCATTGCGAATTCCTTTTATGGGGGCTATCAGTTTGGTGAGGCCTGCCAAACCATCAAGAAAGTTAAGCTTGATTTACTATCTTTGGAAGAAGCTTTAAGTAAATCCCAAATAACCACTATGGATTTTCTTTCCTTAGATATTCAAGGCGCTGAATATGATGTGCTCTCTGGCTCAAGGAAATTAATCCAGGAAAACTGTGTTGGCATTCAGCTTGAAGTTGAATTTGTCGAACTGTATAAAAACCAAAAATTATTTCCTGAAATTAACCAACTATTAGATAATATGGGTTTTGAACTAATTGATTTAAATAGTTTTGGCAGGGCTTCACCCAGTCCTGTTACCATTGGTTTTAGAGGCCTAGAACAACTCTTATATGCTGAAGCGATTTATGTGAAAAAATTCAGTAAACTTAAAAAAACCAACAATATTGCCAAGCTCTATAAATGGGCACTATTTTGCTTAATTAATCAAAAAATCGGCTTATGCTTAAAAGCCTTAGAAAGACTTGCCGAAATAGATGATATGCAGGAACCTACTAAAAATCCGCAATATATACTACTGCTTAAAAAAATCTGGACCCTTTTTAAAGCCCAGCAAAAAAATACCTTGCCCAGCATAGGTGAAGTAATTTCAGAGCAAATGTTGCAAGGCTACTACCAAGGCATTGCCAATGATTCAGAGAAATTTATTACCGACCGAGAATCGATTCGTGAGCAACTATCTAGGAAATATTTGCCGAATCTTAAAGCCATAAAAAAACTCAGTGAAACACCTGATAGCGATTTTGAGTTATTATTGCGTCAATATGGTTTAGATACCGTTGCCAATACAGTAAAACAAAATAGACATAAAGATACAAAAACTTT
>JAHZKQ010000021.1 GCA_022600315.1 Gammaproteobacteria bacterium | reverse complement strand
TAGGCACCCCACTAACAAATTGGGTGAGAAGGTGAAGGGGAAAAGCCTAAAGCTCAAGCTAAGCTTGTTGAGCAACAGAAGGCGTTATTGATGGGAGAATGTGGAGCACTTCACAAGGAGTTGCAAAGCTTGGGACCAGAGCAAATGGGCGAACTTTCTTCGCTTACCGACAAAGTCAGTGAATTATTGCCAACGAATGAAGAGACGCCATTGATAGAAGGATCAACTAGCAGAGCAGCGAGTTCTTCTTGGTGGAGTCGTTTGTGTGCTTGTTCTTTTTGGAGGGCTGGTGATACCCATGCAGCAGCAGCTGTATCTGATCATGATGGGGGTGAACCTAGTAATGGTAGACGGTGTGTGATTCTTTAGAGTTGTTTGGGTTGGGTAATTAAGCCAACTTGTTTGACCCCCGCCGCTTGGATTAATACCATGGCATGGACCACCTTGCCGTAATCAACATTGCGATCACCTTTCACATAAACAGTGAGTGGACGATGTTGGCTTGTTGCAAGCTTTACTCTGGCGGCCATTTGGGTTAATAGTTGTTGACCATTAATGGCAAGGCTGGGTTTTTTATTAACGTTTAAATAATAATGTCCCAGTCGATCGACACTCACAATCACCGGCAATTTGCGGCTATTCGCTAATGCCTTGGCGCGTGCCTGCGGTAAACTGACATGAATGCCTTGGCTTAATAGTGGCGCGGTAATCATAAAAATCACCAGCAGCACTAACATGACATCAATATAGGGCACCACATTAATTTCTGCCAATGGTGTTTTGCTTTTATTAAAACGCGATCTCATGCTACAGCTCCGCTTAGGCTGTGCGTTTGTCGATGTAAGATATTGCTAAATTCCTCCTGAAAATTATCAAATTGTTGTTCGATGCGTGCCAGTTGATTAACGTAACGGTTATAAGCAATTACCGCTGGAATAGCCGCAAATAAACCAATGGCGGTGGCAATTAAGGCTTCCGAAATTCCCGGTGCGACTGCTGCTAAAGTGGCTTGTTGTACATGACTTAAGGCGCTAAATGAAGTCATAATACCCCACACGGTACCAAATAACCCAATGTATGGGCTGGTTGAACCAACGGTGGCTAAAAAAGCCAAATGATTTTCTAAGCTTTCAATTTCCCGCGATTTAGCGATCCGCATTGCGCGCTCAGTGCCTTGCATCACTGCAAGTGGTGCAATGTTTGGTTGTTGTTTTAAACGTTGGTATTCATTAAAGCCGGTCAAAAAAATTCGTGCTAAACCACTGGATGCCTCTGGATTATTTTGCAGCTGTTGGGATAGCGTGTTTAGATCAGTGCCAGACCAAAATTGATTTTCAAATTGATTGGCCATTTGTTTGGCGCGGCGAAATAACATAAAACGTTGCACGATAATGGTCCACGAAGCAACTGAGGCTAATAATAAAATCAGCATCACGAATTTCACAACGATGCTGGCATCGGCAATAAAGCTAAATAAACTAGGATTCATTGAGTTTCTCCTCTAAAGCACTGGGGATGGGAATGGGTTTAAGTTGTTGATTGATGCAAACCAGTTTCAGGTCTGCTTGACAAACTAATTCAGGCTCGGTTTTTGTATTACGTAAAATGGTCTGCTTGAAGTCAAGAATAATGCGAGTTTTATGGTTCAGTGAAGCGGTTACGTCAATATATTCATTTAAAAATAGTGGTTTAAAAAACTCAATATTAATTTTTTGAATCGCAAAGTACAGCCCCATATTGGCGCAAGTAACTAAATCAAAGCCTAGGCTCGTGAGCCACTCGGTGCGAGTGCGTTCCAAATAGTTTAAATACTTGGAATGATAGACCATGCCATAACAGTCGGTATCTTCAATATACACTCGAATTGGGAATTTAAATTCAGCGCTCATTTAATTTTCTGCCGTAGTTAATAAGTCTAAGTTAGTTGTTGCGGTTTGTTTGACTGGCAAACCAAAATGTTGATAGGCCAAGTGGCTGGCAATTCGGCCGCGCGGGGTGCGTTGGATAAAACCTTCTTGCAATAAATAGGGTTCAATCACGTCTTCCAAGGTGCCACGCTCTTCGCTAATCGCGGCAGCGATACTATCGATACCGGCAGGGCCACCATTAAAATTTTCAATTAAAATCTTTAAAAATTTGCGATCCATGGCATCCAAACCACGACTATCGACTTTTAATAAATCCAGCGCGGCCTTGGCAACTGCTTCGTTAATTTTTCCATCGGCTTTCACTTGGGCATAATCACGTACTCGGCGCAATAAGCGATTGGCAATGCGTGGCGTACCGCGCGCACGTCTGGCAATTTCACTGGCACCAGCAGGATTAATGGCAATATTTAGTATATTGGCCGAGCGCAAGACGATGTTTTGTAGGTCGTTAACGGCGTAAAACTCTAGCCGTTGAGTAATGCCAAATCGATCGCGCAGTGGTGAAGTTAATAGTCCGGCACGTGTGGTTGCAGCAACTAAAGTAAATGGCGGTAAATCAATTTTAATTGAGCGCGCGGCGGGGCCTTCACCAATGATAATGTCCAGTTGGAAATCTTCCATTGCCGGATATAAAATTTCTTCGATCACGGGACTTAAACGGTGGATTTCATCAATAAATAATACATCATTGGCTTCAAGGTTAGTAAGTAATGCCGCTAAGTCGCCGGCTTTTTCTAATACGGGACCAGAGGTTTGTTTAAAACCAGCATGCATTTCATTGGCGATAATATGTGCCAGGGTGGTTTTGCCTAAACCTGGTGGACCAAAAATCAAAGTATGGTCCAGTGGTTCGTTACGTTTTTTTGCTGCAGTAATAAAAATTTGCATTTGTTCGTGTACGCTAGGCTGACCTAAATAATCTTGTAAGGTGTGCGGACGAATCGATAGTTCAATGGCAGTCTCAGTGCTATCTAATTCGCCGCTGATTAGGCGATCATCTTCCAACTCATTCATGTGCTGGCTCCTTTTAGCATTTGCTGTAAAGCCAGGCGAATTAAAGTTTCGCAGTTATCGCTTTGTCCAGCCACCTGGTTAACGGCACGTTGGGCTTCATTATTTTTATAGCCTAATGCGGTAAGCGCACTAATGGCATCATCAAAGGCAGATATTTGGCTGATAGGGTCAGCGTTATTTGAATTGGTAGTTTGCCAATCTTTTAAAGCATCGCGCATTTCAACGATTAAGCGTTCAGCGGTTTTTTTGCCAATACCTGGAATACGGACCAAGCTTGAACTATCGTTAGCGCGCACGCAAGCGACAAATTGTTCCGGTTCAATGCCGGATAAAATCGTTAATGCTAGCTTTGGACCCACGCCGTTGACTTTAATTAAGGCGCGAAATAATGCGCGCTCATGGGCTTGCATAAAACCATAAAGTAATTGCGCATCTTCACGCACAATAAAATGAGTGAGTAAAGTCACTTGCAGTTGTTCGTCATCAAGCTGATAAAAAGTGCTCATCGGGCATTGCACTTCATAGCCGATGCCGTTGACATCGATTAATAAGGTTGGCGGATGTTTACTGATGATTTTTCCAGATAGGTAACCTATCATGACTAGTCTCCTTGTGTGGCAGCAGCCACTTTCGCATTAAAGCTGTGGTATTGCGCATGACATAAGGCAATCGCTAGTGCATCTGCTGCATCCGTGGCCGGTAGTTTGGCTAATTTTAACAGGGTTTTTATCATTTGTTGTACTTGGTTCTTGCTGGCTGCGCCATAACCGACGCTAGCTTGTTTGACTTGTCTGGCGCTATATTCGGCTGGATTTAATTGATGTTCTGCCAAGGCAATTAATGCTGCGCCGCGTGCTTGACCCAATTTTAACGCTGATTGTGGATTAATGTGTGTAAAGATTTGCTCGATGGCTGCGCTGGTGGGTTGGTGTTGTTTAACAATGCTAGCGATGTTTTGGTAAATATAATGCAAGCGTTTTGCAGTGTGATGTTTAGGTGGGGAGATTTGTCCACAATCGACAAAGTGTGATTGCCCCGATTGGTGACGAATAATTCCATAACCGGTGCAGTGTGAGCCGGGGTCAATACCAATGATAATTGTGCCGGATGTTGTTTTAGCGTCCTTCAAAACCGTTCCCTTTGAGTATAGACTTTTATTTTAGCATTTTTTTGAGCTTAAGATTAATCAAGTTTTGCCAGTACATCATCCGGAATATTGGCATTGGTGTAAACGTTCTGCACATCATCTAAATCTTCTAGCATTTCATTTAAACGCAATAATTTTGCGGCTTGATCAGGGTTATCGATAAGTGCTTCGGTGCTAGCTAGCATGGTAACTTCCGCCGTTTGCGGGTTTAGCCCAGCATTTTCTAAAGTTGATTTCACCGTTTCAAAAGCCTCAGCAGACGTTAAGATATCGATGCTATTATCGCTGTTATTGGTAATGTCATCTGCACCAGCTTCCAGCGCAGTTTCCATCAGCTTATCTTCGTCAACGCCAGCCTCAAAACTCAGTATGCCGTTAAGAGTGAAAAGATAAGCGACTGAACCGTCGGTGCCAAGATTGCCGCCACATTTAGTAAAGGCATGGCGCACTTCAGCAACGCTGCGATTTTTGTTATCGGTTAGGCAATCTACCATCACGGCGACACCGCTGGGGCCATAACCTTCGTAACGAATACTCTCCAGATTGTTAGCGCCATCACCGCCAGAGCCACGTTTTACTGCGCGCATAATGGTATCTTTGGTCATATTACTGCCAAGCGCTTTGTCGATAGCGGCGCGTAACCGCGGATTGTTCGCTGGATCAGCATCGCCAAGCTGCGCCGCAACGGTTATTTCGCGAATCAGTTTGGTGAAAATTTTACCACGCCTGGCATCTTGGCGCCCTTTGCGATGTTGAATGTTATGCCACTTACTGTGTCCGGCCATAATTATATCTATTGGTTGTTAATTATCATAAAAAACGCTGGCTATGATACCATAAACTTAAACGATTAGTCTTTAGGAAGCGAATGAAAGGGTTTTTCAGGTTATTAAATATTAGTGCTAAGCGTAGTCGTTGGCTGGTGCTGGTGATTATCTTGGCATTGTTCGTTTGGCTAATTTATGCATTATTCATTGCAAATCCTTATACCACTGATGCCTTTGTGCAGGGTGATTGGTTGCAAGTGGCAGCCCGTGTCAATGGTCCGGTGGTCAAGATTTTTGTCTTAAATAACCAAGTGGTTAAAAAAGGTGAGCCGTTATTTGAAATTGACCCAACCACCTATCAATTGCAGGTCCATAAGGCTGCGGGAGATTTGCAGGCTATTAATCAAGAATTAGATTCTTTGACCGAAGAAATTAAGGTGGCTAAATATTTAATTGCGCAGCGAAAGGCCGAGTTGTATTTCGCTTATTTAGAGCTTAAACGTTTTGCTAAACTTAGTCGTGAAGGCGCGGTGTCGATTGAGCGCTTTAACCGGGCGCAAGCCGATTATAATTCTTTATATGCGCAAGTAGCACAGGCCGAGCACCAGTTGGCAAAACTGCGTTATGAATTAGGTTCTTTAATTGATAATGGTAAGAAAAAAGCCGCGATTGCGGCGCTAAAGTTAGCCGAGAAAAATTTATCGTATACCACTGTGAGAGCTAAGGTTGATGGCATTGTATCGAATTTTTATATTCGCAAAGGGCAATATATTAATATTGGTGATCCGGTCTTTTCTTTGGTAGAAGCAGATCATTGGTGGATACAGGCGAATTATTTGGAATGGGAGCTTGGTCGAATTAAGCCAGGACAAAAGGCAACGGTGCGGGTGTCGATTTATCCTACCCATAATTTCAAAGGGAGGGTAACAGCGATTGGTCCGGGAATTAGTCGTGGTCGAGTGATTGGTATGCAAACCCAATTGCCCAAGGTAAAAGAAAGCATTAATTGGTTGCGTTTATTTAGTCGATTTCCAGTTTTTATTGATGTCACTGATCCAAACCCTAAATACCCATTACTGGTTGGTGCAACGGCAGTGGTGATTGTGCAT
>JAHZKQ010000205.1 GCA_022600315.1 Gammaproteobacteria bacterium | reverse complement strand
TGATAGCCTAATGCGGGAAGCGCATAAAATGATAAAAACAGTGAACATAATAATGAAATTGTTATCACTTGTGCGAGTGAACGAGTATATTCAGCGATTTGCCCTTTGGCGAGCATGATGGGTAAAAAAGCAAAAATAGTTGTTAGAGTAGAAATTAATAATGGCTTGGCTAGATGTCGATAAGTTTTTGTGATCGCGGATACTTTGCCTTCTCCAGCATTTATTTTATTAATCGTGCTTTCAACAACGACGATGCCATTATCAATAAATAGCCCTAATGCGATAATCAAACTAGCAATTGAGACTCGATGTAAGGCAATGCCAAGATGATTCATAATGAGCAAGGTTAGGAGAATGATTAATGGGATAAGAGCACTGATCATGATGCCATTTCTAAAGCCTAAAAATAATATAACAATTATGGAAATAATAATTAGCGCTTGGTAAAAGCTGGTGTTTAAGTCACTAAATAATGCTTTGACTTGTTTTGGTTCGAAGGTGATCAGATGAATTTGTTCGCCGACAGGCAGTTGATTTTGAATATTTTTAAAAACATTTTTTAATGTTTCTCCAAGTTTAGTTAAGTTGGCATTTTTATTCCGATAAATCGCAATGACAATAGTTTGTTGCCCTTCAAAATAAGCGGGTTCTCTTATTGGGTCATTATAGCCTCGAGTGATTTTAATAATATCTTTAAGGGTGACAAATTTCTTGCTTTTAGGAATTTGTATCAAGGTATTTTTCAGCTCTTCTATATTGCGATAAGTGCCAGATGGGAGGGCAATAATTTCTCGATTAAGTGAATTAATGACTTGCCCGGCCCCTAAAATATTTTGGTTTCTTAGGGCCTGGATAAGATCTATTGGGGTCAGATTATAATGCGATAATTGTGCTCGATTAGCTTCAAGATAAATATATGGTTGTTGTATGCCTAATAAATCAATGCGGCCTATATTTTTCACTTGGTAAAGTTGCCGACGAATTTTTTCCGCAGTTTTTTCCAATTCATGATAGTTGTTGTTACCGGTTAGCGCTAAGGTTGCGGTTGTGACTTCAAGATAGTCGGTAATAACCACGGGCCCAATAGTGCCACGCGGAAGCTCCCGTTTTAGATCTTGCATTTTGTTTCTTAATTTTTGCCATACTGTGTTTGGATCAGCAGCATCTTCAGAAATTTTTACCAGAATAGATGTATCTCCTAGTGATGAGCGGGCATTAATTTCTCTGACATCAGGAATTTGCTTAAGCGCTTTTTCAATTTTGGTGGTGATTAAGTTTTGCATCTCATTTGGTAATAAACCAGGCAATTTAGCATTAATGCTGGCATAACGTAGAGTAATATATGGGTCTTCTAAGCTAGGGTGATGAGCATAGGAAACAATTCCCATGATGATACAGGCAATAATAACCAGGTAGGCAAGTTTGCGATTTTTAACCGCACTAAAGCTTAAATTAAAATGGCCTTTAGTTAGGCTGGTAGAGTTTGACTTTTTCGCCATTAGTTAAAATCCGTTCGCCGCTAGTAACAATCTGATTACCAGGCGTTAAGCCTTAGGTTATCACTAAAAAATTAGTTTGCACAGATGAAACCTTGAGCTTATGTCTATGCACTGTTTGAGTCTTAGGATCATATAAAAATATATAAACTTCACCAACTTTATCTGCAGGGATCACTGCATTAATTGGAATAAGGTAGACTAGCTTGTTTGCTAGCGGTAATGTGAGGATTGTTTCGACGATCATGCCAGCACGAATCAACTTAGGCGGATTGTTTACTTTGATTACTACTGGGTAAACATTGGCGCCGGAAATACTGGTGCCAATTTCAATGATTGTTCCAGTTGCCATTTGTTTATTTAGATTGATAAATTTTATTTTTACTTTTTGATTAAGTTTAAGTTGATGGATTAAATGACCAGGTATATTTACTTCAACCTCAAAGCCTTGTTGGCCTTGCAAGCGCATAATTGTTTGTCCAGCACGAACCTCAGTATGATTTTCTACGTAGGTTTTTATAATGCTGCCTGAGAAGGGTGCATAAATTTTAGTTTTATCCAGTCTGGTTTTGGCGATATTAAGTTTTGCTGTGGCAAGTTTTATTTGCTCCAGTGAGTTTTGATAAGCAGATTCGATTTTTTTAAATTCGATGATGCTAATGTGACGTTGTTTGACAAGTTTTGCCGATGCTTCATATCGATACTTCATCTCACTTAGATTAGCATTAGCCTGTCGTAGTTTAGCCTCTGCGGCATGTACTTCCAGTTGAAATATCGTTGGATCTAAACTTGCCAGGAGTTGATTTTTTTTTATTTTGGCACCGAATTTAGTTTGAATAAAGTTAATCAGACCAGGCACTTGAAAGCTGATAGTAAGGTTCTGTAAGGGTTGCACTATCCCAGAAAATCTTCGCGTACGCTCACTAGTCATTTTATGAACAGTTTGGATTTTTACATAGCGGGTAAAACTTTTAGGAGAGTTGGGCTTTTTAACCGAGATCGAAAGTAGCACTATAAGCGCAATAATGACAAGTCCAGCCCAAAACAACTTATTGTGTATTAATTTATTTGCTAGCTGGCGCATCCTAGCCCCTGTTCAATTTTAGCTTCAAGTTTATTTATACCCTATATATATGTTAACTGCCAACTAACTATTGGCACCGCATGCTGAGGGTGATACTTTTGTTAGGAAGGGAGTTTTATATTATGCAGTTTCAAGGTCTAGAGTCAGCTGAGATTAGATTGTTGTTGGGCAAAAATAGCCTGTTTGAATCGTTATCTAGCAAGCAGCTTGATGAGGTGATAAAAATAGCTCAGCTTAAGCAAGTTCAGCCAGGTGAGCCTCTGGTGCACGAAGATGAGCCAGGCACGGTGTTTTATGTCTTACTCCAGGGTCAAATGGAGGTTGTTAAGCACACTACTGACAGAGCTGTGCAGCATCAATTGGCCACTTTGCAAGTGGGTGATACGGTGGGTGAGCTGGCATTGCTGGATCATGCGAAACGCTCAGCATCGGTTTATGCACTATCCACGAGCCTAGTATTGGAATTTAATATTGATGAATTTGAGCGTCTAGCGCAGCAGCGCTCTGTGTATCAAATCATCCGGGATCGTATTGTTTTAAATTTAACAAAAAATTTACGCTATACCAATGAAGTGACTGTCAAAGCTTTGCGCCAAAAAGTTTTACAATACGAATGGCGCAGTAAGATGGGTAAGTTTTTGGTGGCGGTGATTATTCTATCGACCTTCTATGTTTATCTTTTAGATGCGCTTAGTTTTCTTAAAGGTGTTGTTAAAGAAAGTGCTTACCTATCAATTCCATTTTTAGGGTTATATCTTATTTTCCTTTTTTCCACAATCAAGCTATTAAAACTGCCGAGAAAAAAATTAGGTTTTAACTTAGATAATTGGCAACGCTCATTGTATGAAGGGGTGGTTTATTCTATTCCTATTCTTATTTTTATAGTGATTGTCAAATGGGTGGCTATTAAGTTTACTCCTTATTTTTCAGGACATGCTTTATTTGAACCTTTTTCTGGAGTAAGTTTAGAGGGTGGTGCAGAGCATAGTTGGTCTACTTGGGGAAGGAGTGTTTTGCTTTACGTGTTATTTGTGGTGCCATTGCAAGAAGTTATCACGCGTATAAGTTTGCAGGCACCGATGCAGTATATGTTGACAGGGCGTTATCGAAATGTCTTAGCGATTTTTGCCTCTAATTTAATTTTTGCTGCAGCGCATACTTATGCCTCATCTTGGTTAGTGTTATTGGTATTCTTCCCAGGGCTTTATTTTGGCTGGTTGTTTTTACGTCAACGCAATCTCATTGGTTGCATGGTTGCGCATATTTTATTAGGCGGATTTGCATTATTTGGCTTGGGGATTTTTCCGAGTCATTAGCCGCCAAGTTTTAAGCGTTCCCAGTCGTGCTGGTATAGTTTTCTGGCTTTGCCAATATATAATTGTATATGTCCGCGTTGCAAGGTTTTTTGATTCGGGTTAATCATCGGATTGTCACGGTAACTTTTGGGCAGGTATTTTAAGGCGGCTAAATTTGGCGTTGAATAGCCATCGGCAATGGCAATCAGACTGGCAATTTTTGGTTGCTCTAAAAAGTTAATGAATCGATAGGCATTTTTCAAGTGTGGTGCATATTTAGGAATTGCTAAACAATCAAGCCAAATTGAAAACCCATTCTGCGGATAAATATAAACCAAATTGGGATTGCCTCGACTGGCAATATTAGCTTCTCCATTCCAGCTCATCCCAATGCTGGCATCTTGATCGGTATAAATATTAATAATCGCGTTGGTGTTAAAGACCTTAATGTTGGGCAGTAATTGTTGTAGTTTTTTATAGGCTTGCTGAATATGTTTTGGGTTATGATCATTAATGGAATAGCCTAAAGTCAATAAAGCCATGGCAAAAGCCTCGCGTGGATCATTGAGTATTGTAAGTATTGTTTTGGTTATATTACAACCGCTACTTGTTGGGGCATGGTGCTTTTTATGCCTTTGTACTGCGACTGCTATGATGATAATGATCGTATTTGCGGTAG
>JAHZKQ010000204.1 GCA_022600315.1 Gammaproteobacteria bacterium | reverse complement strand
GTTGTTTTATTTGCCAAGACTTTATGTCTATCACGCCAACGCTAGCGATGAAATTAGTCTTGAGCGTTTTAAGGTGATGGAATATAAACTTTATTATTACATCATGACGCCGGCTGGAATTTTAGCAACAATTTTTGGGTTATGGATTTTAGTCTTTAATTTTCAGGGTTATATGCAGCAAGGCTGGATGCACGCCAAATTATTTTTTGTGGTTTTATTATGGGTGTATCATTTGTCTTGCGGTAAGCTTAGAAAAATATTCGCCAACGACGCCAATCGACTAACGCATAAATTTTATCGTTGGTACAATGAAGTGCCAACGCTTTTATTGATATTGATTGTGATTTTAGTGGTGGTGAAACCCTAGAGTATTACCATTGATTTGCCCTACATAAAAACCTTGCCTGGTTTGTTATGATTCTAAACCTTCACCATTTCAAAGTCAGCTTTCATCGCGCCGCAATCAGGGCACATCCAGTCGTCGGGAATATCTTCCCAGCGCGTACCGGGCTCGATACCATCTTCTGGCCAGCCTTGTTCTTCATCGTAAACAAACCCACACAGTAGGCACATGTATTTCTGGTATGGCATAATGGCTCCCGCAATCATTGAATTGGCAAAAGATTATCAGAGGAGAATCCATTAATGCAAGCAACGAATTTCAAAGCACGTTCAGTTGAGCTATTTCAAGCCGCAAAGACGGTGATTCCTGGCGGGGTAAATTCTCCAGTACGTGCCTTTCGTGCAGTTGGTGGCGAGCCAATTTTTATTGCCAGTGCAGATGGTGCTTATCTAACCGATGTGGATGGTAAGCAATATATTGATTATGTCGGTTCCTGGGGGCCGATGATTTTAGGTCACAATCATGCGGCGGTTAGAGAAGCGGTGGTAGCAACGGCAGCAAAAGGTTTAAGTTTTGGTGCGCCTTGTGAGTTAGAGGTAAAATTGGCGCAATTAATTTGCCAACTAATTCCTTCGGTTGATCAAGTGCGTATGGTCAATTCAGGTACCGAAGCGACTATGTCAGCTTTGCGTTTAGCGCGCGGTTTTACTGGACGGGATAAAATCATTAAGTTTGAAGGTTGTTATCATGGCCATGCGGACTGTTTATTGGTTAAAGCCGGTTCCGGTGCATTAACCTTTGGGACGCCAAGTTCACCGGGAGTGCCGGTGGCCTGTGCAAATGATACCTTAACCGCCACTTATAACGACATTGATTCGGTTGCTAGATTATTTGCGCAACACCCAAACGAGATTGCTGCCATCATTATTGAGCCGATTGCCGGCAATATGAATATGGTTTTACCAGCAGATAATTTTTTGCAAAGTTTACGTGAGCTTTGTGATCGGTTCGGGACATTATTAATTTTTGATGAGGTAATGACAGGGTTTAGAGTGAGTCGGCAAGGCATGCAAGGTTTAACCTCGACGCGTCCGGATTTAACCACTTTTGGTAAAGTGATTGGTGGTGGTTTGCCAGTGGGCGCCTTTGGTGGCCGAGCTGATATTATGGCTAAGTTATCGCCGCTGGGTCCGGTTTATCAGGCGGGCACTTTATCGGGTAATCCATTGGCGATGGCGGCCGGTCTTGCCACTTTAACTGAACTGGGGCGGCCGGGGGTCTATGAGCAGCTAACTTTACGCACCCAACAATTAACAGAAGGTTTGATGGCCTGTGCTAACTCACATAAAGTGCCTTTTAGCAGTAATCAGCAAACGGCGATGTTTGGCTTGTTTTTTACTTTGGCGCCTAAAGTGGATAATTATCAGCAGGTCATGCAATCCAATCAACAAGCCTTTAAGCAGTTTTTTCAGAGCATGTTGACCGCTGGGGTCTATTTAGCCCCGTCTGCATTTGAGGCGGGATTTATTTCTTTGGCACATACCGAGGCAATTATTGATCAAACTTTAGCCGCTGCCGATCAGGCTTTTAGTAAGCTGATCAAATTTTAATCTTTAAATGAGCATATTTTACACTTAGTTATGAGTTAATTAGTTGGATAGCTCACCAACTTGTAGCATAATGGTAAATGCCTGTCCGTTATTTTTAAGGTAGGGATGGTGCATTTTGCCCGAGTTTGAATTGGATTTTACATGAAAAAATATCTCATTATCCTCACTGCTGTTGTGGTCTCTTTTGCTGTCTCCATGGACGCTATGGCAGATACGTTGCTGCAGGTTTACCAACAATCTTTACGCCGCGATCCAACATTTAAAAAAGCCCAGTACGACTGGTTAACCACCCGAGAGAATTTACCGATCGCAATTTCAAGTTATATGCCGCAGGTTGATGTAACCGGTAACTTTAGTCGTGCTTATGATGCAACGCGTGGTAATGGTTTGGCGGCTGCTGCCACCGCGAATAATGGTTGGTCTTATACCTATGGTTATACTGTTAGTGCTACGCAAAATATTTTCAACCTACCAGCTTGGGAAGCGATTCTTGCAGCCGGACGTGCAGCAAAGGCTGCGTTAGCCACTTACTTGGCTTCAGCACAACGTTTAATGGATCGTGTAGCAACAGCGTATTTCAATGTATTAAAAGCCAGAGAAAAATTACGTTTCACCATTGCCAATAAGCGCGCGGTTTATCAGCAACTTGTTACGACTCGCCAAAAATTCAAAGTTGGGTTGATTGCCATTACTGGCGTGTATGATGCGCAATCGGTTTATGACCAGGCGGTTGCGACTGAAATTGCTGACCGCAATAATTTAATGGATCAGCTTGAAGATTTACGCGCGATCACCGGGCAACATTATTTATATTTACAAGGCATCCGTGAGCAAGTGCCATTAATTCCACCCACTCCAAATAATATCGGCACTTGGGTGCGCATTGCACAACGGCAAAATTACACCTTAAAGGCACAGCGTTATACGGTATTAGCTGCGCGTTATAATATTAAGGAGCAAGCTACAGCTGGCCTGCCAACGGTTGGGTTCGCGGCTAATTGGTCGGATCAATATGATTTTAGCCAACCGGTTACAGTAAACAATGATGTGCAGACCGGCACGATTGGTTTATCGGCCAGTTACGATCCGATTCAAGGTGGCGCGGTGATTGCTAATACTCGCAAAGCGGAGTATCAATACCTAAGCTCCAGCGCGCAGTTATTATTTACTGATCGCAGTGTGGTGAATGATACCCGTCAAGCGTTTTTAGGTGTGATTACCGGCGTCAGTCAAGTGAAGGCGGATTTACAAGCCATTAAATCAGCGAAAAACGCTTTAGAGGCTACTAAGGCGGGTTACACAGTCGGTACGCGGACTGAAGTTGATGTCTTAAATGATTTGCAAGCTTTGTATCAGAAAAAGCAACAGTATGCAGATGATCAATATAACTATTTGGAGAATATTTTTGAACTTAAAGATGCAGCGGGGACGTTAAGCATTAAAGATTTAAAAACCATCGACAGCTGGTTAACTCAGAAAATTCGTTTACCATTATCGGCGCGTTTTTATCCGCACTTAGTGAAAAAGAAAAATGTTGGTTCAGAAGTATTGGTCACTAAACCAGGTGACGACACGTCGACTAAAACAACTAAGCAGACGCAATCCAAGCTTAGGAAGGAACCGGCACCATTGCCGCCAATTAAGCAACCACCGGGCCCAGCAAAAGGCTTGCCAAGTGTTAAATCTTTTCAGCTTGAGCCGCCAACTAACACACACACTTTACCAACATTACCAGGCACGGTTAAGCCGCGGGCTTTAACCACTCAGCCAAGTCGTAAAACTCCGGCGCATCGTTTGCCGCGTTACCCAGTGCCAAAAGTGATTAAACCATTACCGCCAGCGCCAAAAACCATTACTCCGCAGGTAATTACTCCAGCAACTAAACCCACAGCTCCGGTGCAAACGTTAACGCCGGCAAAAAAATTCACAGCACCTCCTAAAACTTTCACACCGGCAATGCCAAGCTCGCCGATGCAAATGATAACTCCGGTAAAACCCAACCAACCGGTGAGCCCAGAGGCCGTGTTGCAAAATAAAATGCCTCCGCAAGCTGTGCCATCAAAACAACAAAAATATCAATTGCCAGGCGTGACAACGCCGGTTACTCCACAGCCAGTTGCGCCACGCGCAGATAATGATTCGGCGGTCACGCCGTTACCAACGCCGCAACAAACGGCGCCAACTGATAAATCAAACAATGCGCCGTATGGTTTAGGCACTATTCCCAATAGCACGCCGACATCACCGTCAAATTCAACAAAGACTCAACCAAATAAAACTCCGAAAGAGCAAATCAATGATTTACTAAATTGGCAGCCACCAAAACCCAGCAATAATAGTTCTTCGTTGGAAAATCAAGCCAAGGAAATTTTACATACCAAAGCTTCATCGCCTAGCATTAATCAACAAGC
>JAHZKQ010000203.1 GCA_022600315.1 Gammaproteobacteria bacterium | reverse complement strand
TCAAGTCGCGGGATGACGTAGTGTATATGATTCAAGTTGTGGGGTGGCGTAGTGTGCATGATTCAAGTCGCGGGATGACAAGATGATCAGGTCACGGCGGAGTGACAGAGTAAAGAGTTGCTTGATGATGGATGTATGGCAGTTTTTTGCAGGCATAAAAAAACCCCGCTAACAGCGGGGTTTTATAGGATCACTTAAAGAGTGGCTTATTCAACCATTTCTTTTAGTTTCTTCAAAGGACGAACCTTCACGACGTTACGTGCAGGTTTGGCTTTGAAGATAGTAGGCTCACCCGTAAACGGATTGATGCCTTTACGTGCTTTAGTCGCAGGTTTGCGTTTCACTTTACACTTCATCAAGCCTGGGATAGTGAACTCACCAGCGCCGCCTTTCTTAAGGTGACGATGCATTAAGTTGCCCAATGCTTCAAATACTTCGCTGACTTGCTTTTTGCTAAGTTCGCTGCTGTCAGCTAAGTAAGTAAAGATTTGAGACTTGTTAAAGGTGTCACGAATCGCGGTAGTTTCCCAGGATTTCTTGGTAGTACTGCTGCGTTTCGTAGTTGCTTTTCTACGAGTAGTTGCTTTTCTACGAGTAGTTGTAGTGCGACGCTTAGTGCTTGCTTTACGTTTCGTGGTTTTACGACGAGTCGTAGTCGCGCGCTTAGCTGTACGGCGAGTTGTTTTAGCTCGCTTAGTAGTTGCTTTGCGACGGGTGGTTTTTCTCGTAGCGCGAGTTGTCTTCGTTTTACGAGTCGTAGTTTTTCTCTTTTTACGCGTAATTTTTTTGCGTGCCATTGGGTTTCCCTCTTGGTCGTTAGTTAATGGTTTGGCAAATCCTTCTAAGTTCTTAAAAGTAACATACTTTTGTAAAAATGCGAACAACAACAGACTGATTTTATGGAAAAAATGCATTTTTTGCGCTAAATTAAGCCATTTTTGGGGTTGGTGGTGATTTAGGGTATAGTTTTTAAGGGGTTTTTGCGGTTAAAGTCTTGTGGAATCAAACCGAGTCCTGTAATATCTTTTGCCTTTCTAGCTACTATCGAGTCGTATATCTTATGAAAACTTATATGGCGAAAGCAGAAACTTGTGAACCTTCTTGGTACCTCGTGGATGCTGCCGACAAGACTTTAGGACGTTTAGCCAGTGAATTGGCCAAACACCTGCGTGGCAAATATCAAGCCACTTTCACCCCGCATGTTAATATGGGTAATTACTTTGTGGTGATTAATGCCGATAAAGTCCGGGTGACTGGCAATAAGCTTGCTAAGAAAATTTATCACCACCATACCGGCCATATTGGCGGAATTAAGTCGGAACCATTAGAAAAATTATTAAACCGCAAGCCTACCGAGGTTTTGGAATTAGCCGTCAAAGGCATGTTACCGAAAGGTCCATTGGGTCGTGAGTTATTTACTCATTTAAAGGTATATGCTGGCAAGGATCATCCACATGCAGCGCAACAACCTGTAAAAATAGAGACTGGAGAATAAAGCATGGCACAGATTGAGCAACAGTTAGCAACCGGCCGTCGTAAAACTTCAACGGCACGGGTTTTTCTTCGCCCAGGTAGCGGTAAAATCACAGTCAACAAGTTAAGCTTAGAAGATTACTTTGGTCGTGAGACAGCACGTATGGTGGTTAGACAGCCATTGGTTACGGTTGATGCACTAAAGAAATTTGATTGTTATGTCACTGTAGTTGGTGGCGGTAAAAGTGGTCAGGCGGGTGCAATTCGTCATGGGATCACTCGTGCATTAGTTAAGCATGAGCAAGATGAAGACGGTGGCGAAGGCGGCAGTTGGCATAAAGCTTTACGTCAAGCTGGATTTGTAACGCGTGATCCCAGAATGGTGGAGCGCAAAAAAGTGGGTCGGCATAAGGCGCGTAAAGGCGTACAGTTTTCAAAACGTTAGAGTCGTTTACCAAACTGTTATTGACTTGTGTTGTTGGGTGATTGTCTGTGGGATAACCCTTAATCTAGATTTGTAAATTCTAATTCCCCAGCAATGTGCTTGGGCAACAAGGAAAGTGAGAAGAGGTGTGATGAAACGTTCAGTGATGACATTATATTCAGGTGGGTTAGATATTTATAGCCATCAAGTGCGAATCGTGCTGGCTGAAAAAGGCGTTGGCGTAGATGTATTAAACGTCGATATTAACCACCCTTCAGAAGATTTAGCTGAACTTAATCCTTATAACAGTTTACCTACTTTAGTCGATCGCGAATTGGTGCTATATCAAGCCAATATTATTATGGAGTATCTAGACGAGCGTTTTCCGCATCCACCTCTGTTACCAGTTTATCCAGTCGCACGTGCGCGTTCGCGTTTAATGGTGTATCGCATCGATCACGATTGGTATAAGCAAGTCAGGATTATCGAAATGCGCCGCAGCGAACAAGAAGTTGCCCAAGCGCGCAAGGAATTGCGTGAAGGCTTGGTGGCATTAATTCCTGTATTTAATGATATGCCATACTTCTTAAGTGAAGAATTTACTTTAGTGGATTGTGTCATTGCACCATTGCTATGGCGATTATCATACTTGGGTGTGTCATTGCCACGCAATGCTAAACCTATTGTTAAATATGCAGAACGTGTCTTTAATCGTGATGCATTTCAAGCCAGTTTAACTGAGGCAGAACGTGAGTTACGAGAAACCGACGTCATCAAGTAAGCCGTATTTATTACGCGCGATTTATGAATGGTTGTTAGATAATGACTTAACACCGTATGTTATGGTTGATGCTATGCAGCCTAATGTTTCTGTTCCCGAGCGTTATATCGAAGACGGTCGCATCGTATTAAATATCACTCCGCGTGCGGTGGCTAAATTTTTAATGAGTAATGAAGCGGTTGAGTTTGAAGCTCGTTTCGGTGGTGTTGCCTATCATGTTTATGTGCCAGTGCGTGCAGTGGCGGCAATTTATGCTTTTGAAAATGGTCGTGGCATGGTGTTTAGTGAAGATGAAGTAGACACGGTTGCTGGTGGCGGTGATAATGGCACGCCTCCTCCTTCCCCGCCTGCAAAACCGCCGCGCAGTAAAGGTCGTCCGAACCTAAAAGTTATAAAGTAATTCTGAGTTTATCCCGAAACCCCAAACAAACTCGCAATCAAGCGATAGAAGCCAATAATAATTGGGAAAATAATATTTCGCCCAAGCATTAATACGCCAAGCACAATAAAAATTCCGTAAGGTTCAATACGTTCAAATTTAGCCGCCGCACCAGGCGGTAAAAAACTGGCAAGCACGCGGCTACCATCCAGTGGAGGAATAGGAATTAAATTAATGATCATTAATACGCAATTAATAATAATGCCATATTGTGCCGCAAAATGAATAAAGCCAGTAATGCTATTAATCGCCAGTCCGCCCGTGTGCCCACCAAGTAATACTAAATTTAATTTGGCGATTAAACCCCAGCATAATGCCATTAATAGATTGGATAATGGCCCGGCAGCGGCAACGATTGCCATATCACGACGGGGGTTATTGAGATTATGGTAAGACACTGGCACCGGTTTTGCCCAGCCAAATAAAAATCCGCCCAACCAGAATGTCACAATCGGTACCGCAATGGTGCCGATTGGATCGATATGTTTAAGTGGGTTCATGGTAACCCGACCTAGCATTAATGCCGTTTTATCGCCTAATTTACTGGCTACCCAGCCGTGTGCCGCTTCATGCAAAGTAATCGCAAAAATAACTGGTATGGCAGCAACCGCAATAAATTGAATGACAGTAGTGAGGTTAGTCATGATTTTTTACAGCCTATATTTCCCCGGATTTGAAGTCGATGCCGATTTTTGTTTTGCTTTGGATTTTGCTTTGGGTTTTTTATCGGTGTATTCAAATACCTGCACCACCTGTCGCACACCCGACACCCGGCGAGCAACATCGGTCGCTAGTGCCGCCTGCTGATGACTGACTTTACCCATTAAGTAAACCACATTCTTTTCGGTGACAATTTTTATTTGCGAAGAATGTAAGCCACGACGCACCAACATTTCAGTTTTCACTTTAGTGGTAATCCACGCATCATGATTTTGTTGATGGGTGGTGACTGGATTGGTAATGGTGACTTCGTTGTAGATGCGTTTCACCCCTGGCACCAACATTACCCGTTGTAATGCGCGTTGCCGTAGTTCAGGTGTTTCAGCTTCACCCACTAATAATAGTACACGGTTATAACCGCTGACTAAGATATGAGTGCGGGTGCGTAATTCAGGGTCTGCTTCAATAGAAGATTGTGCGGCATGTGCGATATGCTTATCATGCACAATTTGTTTTAGGTTACGCTTGTCATAAAGCACAGCGCCAGCAGCACCTGCGCCAACCACAAAGGCGACCGGAATACAGCCGTTTAAAGCCAAACAAAGTAGTAATGCAATCGCGAGTTTTTTCATGTCGCCTCAATCCTTCAGGTCGAAAAGTTATCGATTTTAGGATGCATGATAGCACGGAATTTCGATAAGGTCTGTATTGTTTTAGGCGTTTTAAGCCGATTTTTGGAAGGCGTCTTTAATCCATTTCAAGCCTTGCTGATCAATCCCCACGACATCAAAACGACAAAATTCTTTGTCTTGCAGTTGTTGGCTGACTAGGTAATATTCTGCGGCGCGAATAATACGCTTTTGTTTTGGGGTGTTAATACTGGCCAGGCTGCCACCATAATCCATATCGCGCCGAAATCGCACTTCGACAAAGACCAAATGTGTTTGATCACGCATAATTAAATCAATCTCACCCCGCTTGCAGCGATAATTTGCGTCAATATATTGCAGGCCTTGTGCGACTAAATAGTTTTTAGCAGTTAGTTCTGCTTGTCGGCCAGTTTTTTGGCGAGGTGTTTGTGACATGATTACTGAATAACTTTTGCGCTGCCATGCTGCATCTGCAGCCATTGCAGTTGGCGGTATAAGTGTTGTTGATTGGTTAAAAATAAGGTGCCCGTGGCCGCATTAATGCCAAGCTGTGGCGCTATGCTAAGTTGGTTGAGTTTATTAATTAAATAAAAGCTATCGACCCCCAGCGCATATAGTTTGCGGTTACGTGCAAACGAATGTGGCCAGGTTTTACTGAGCGTTTGGCGGATCAGATTAAGTGAATTAGGTTGTAATAATTTTCCACTTACCCAGGGCATATCTGGAAAAATAACACCGTTTAAATCTTTATTGGTACGAGCTTTAGGATTGCCACGATAAATTTTTGAGGTAGCAAATACGGCGACGTTGCCAGCATAATAAAATTTTAACAAAGGTTGAATTTGGCGTGCTAGTTTTGGACTTGCGACCAAGAAAATCATATCAAAATCGTGGCGGCGCTCAGGGATAAAGCGCAAATGTTGATGAAATAAATTTTTAAGTTGTCGCTCCCGCGCATAAGATTGATCGATACGTAATAAATGCCGAATACCAGTGGCTAATTGCGAAGCTTGGTGGTAGTTGTATTGATCGACCACGGCTCCCCCCTGGGTTTGCCATTCTTTACTAAAGCGTGCGGCAACGGCTTGTCCCCAATTGCTTTTAGGTACGATGATTAGGCTGCGTCGATGACCATCTTGCCAGGCCTTTAAAGCAACTTGATAGGCTTCATCTTCTGGCGATAATCCAAATTGAAATAAATTTGGATTATTGTTTTTTCCGCTAACAGTATTTAAAGCTAGGGTAGGAACATTAATTACATTGGCATCAAGTAATCGACGAATATTATTTTTCGTTAATGGGCCGACAATAAAATCGCTGCCAGAAGCTTCAGCTTGGCGGTACTGTGTAACGACGTCGCTTTGCGCGGTATTAATAATATTAATATCAAGCTGAGTATTTTTCTGTGCGTAATAAGCCGCCATAAAGCCATTACGAATCGCGTCACCAATTTTTGCTAAACGCCCTGATAAAGGCAGCAATAAAGTAATATTTTGTGGTGTTTTAACTTCAGCAGGTTTAGGAATAGTGTTAGGCAATAAAGCATTGGCCGGATGATTGGGATATTGGGTGCGCCAAATTGCTAACCGTGTTAATAATAATGCAGTATTATTGTGAGTTTGTTTGTAGTCCAATGCCAGTGATAACCAACCTAATAAATCAGCTGCCGTGGTTTGACTGGCAAGCCCACGCAATTGATTTAATTCTAAGTGTTGCAAGCTTTGCCAAATAGTTAATAAATTATTGCGGCGCTCAGCTTGATTCGGCAATAAGCGGGCTAAATCTTCACGCGCACTAATACTTGCTAGCGTATTGCCTTGTTGCTGATAGGCATTAGCGGTTAATTGCAAGCTTTGCCGGCGTTGCAAATCGGTTAAGTTATTAGGTAATGCACTTAGCATAAATAAGGCATCATTGGGACGATTCTCAGCAAGTTCTAATTGTGCGGTTAATAATTTACGTTCAACCACGAGCGCAGGGGTTAATAAGGCCTGTGGCAATTGCTCGAGTGCTTGCCCGGCTTGCTCGGTTTTATGATCTTGTAGTAAGCGCTTGGCAGCCAGTAGCTGATAACGTTGTTGTTCGGCACCGCTGCTATTGCTGGCTAATTGTTGATATTGCCCAGCTGATAGCAACGTAGGTTGATTCGAGCCAGTATTTAATTGACTGCAACTGCTTAGCGTTAGCATCAGCAGTAAGACTAATCCGAGTTGTCTAAGTGACTTTGGCATAAGGGCCAGTGTAACCAATTTAGAAGTTCCATGCTAGGCTTGCTTTATTTGTCCTTTTCCTTTATTTATTGTTATCCAATCAATGAAAAAGGCAAATAAAGCAAGCCTAGCGCGGGAGAGATTTTGTTATATTTAGTTTCCACACCGATCGGCAATTTAGCGGATATCACTTTACGTGCGCTTGAAACATTAAAAGCTGTTGATTTGGTTTATGCTGAAGATACGCGGCATAGCAAGCCATTATTAGCGCATTATCAAATTACCACTGTGCTAAAAAGTTTGCATGAGCATAATGAAGTCGAGCGCGTGCCAGAAATTATTCGCCAATTAAAAGCCGGTCAAAATATTGCGTTAATTTCTGATGCTGGTACACCACTCATTAACGATCCAGGCTTTACTCTGGTGCGTGAATGTCAGCGCGAGAATATTCAAGTGATACCGATTCCCGGTTGTTGTGCGTTAATTGCGGCCTTAAGTGCTTGTGGGCTCCCAACGCATGAATTTATTTTCGCCGGCTTTTTGCCAGCGAAATCTTTAGCGCGCCAACATCATTTGCAAGTATTTTTTGATGAAAAGCGCACGCTTATTTTTTATGAATCGGTGCATCGCATTATCAAAGCGCTAAGTGATTGTGTGGCAGTTTTTGGTGGTGAACGTCAAGCGGCAATTGCACGTGAGCTCACGAAAACATTTGAAACTATTAAGCAGGCCAGCTTGCAAGAGTTATTAGCTTGGCTAGAAGCTGATAGCGAACAGCAACATGGCGAATTCGTACTCATTATTGCCGGTAATACGGTCGCTGCTAAAGCAGTTGAATATCAACCCACATTAGAACTACTATTAGAAGAGTTGCCATTAAGCCAAGCCGTCAAATTGGCGGTTAAATTAACAGGGGTAAATCGGAAAGTGTTATACGATTTAGCTTTGCAATTAAAAAATCAACAGGAGTCATAGCATGCGATATTGCTTAGGAATATTATTGGCCGTGGTACTCAGTGCCAATGCAGCGATGGTTAAGGTCTCCATGTATCGAACCAACCCGCAAGTGAAACCACATTTTGTTGGTACGATTACCGCAACCGATACCGCGCATGGTCTATTAATTGTGCCCAACTTATATGCGTTGCCAACTGGCTTGCACGGTTTTCATGTGCATCAGAATCGTTCTTGTGGTGATTATGGCAAGGCGGCAGGGCCACACTATGATCCAAAGCGTACCGGTCGACATTTAGGCCCTTATAATAATGGTGGTCACTTGGGTGATTTGCCGGCTTTATATGTCAATAAAGCCGGGCTTGCGACTTTGCCAGTATTAGCGCCACGCTTAAAAGTTAGGGATATTATGAATCATACCTTAATGATTCATGCCGATGGAGATAACTATTCTGATAACCCTTACCCCAATGGTGGTGGCGGTTCACGGCTTGCCTGTGGTCTTATTACCGCCAAGTAAGTTGCTAAGTTGGACAAATATTGTTAGATTCAGAGCAGGTCAAATAAGTTTTACCGTATAGGGAGTGCTCAAATGTCGAGATTAAAGCAGTGGTTACCATTGATTATTATTCTAGCTATTACCGTGTTGTCGTTTTATTTTGGAGCGCATAAGTTTTTAAATTTTGACGCGTTAAAAGCACACTATAAGCAATTGGAAATGTGGAAGCACCAACATTATGTGCTAATGGTATTAGCATTTATGGCTTTTTATATTGTTGCGGTGGCGGTGTCATTACCGGGTGCATTATTTATTACCATATTGGGCGGTTTTTTGTTTGGCATTATTCCGGGCACAATTTATGTTGTGATCAGTGCCACCATTGGCGCGTCTATTATTTTTCTCGCGGTAAAAACAGCGCTTGGTGATTGGTTGCAGGGTAAAGCCAGTGGCTGGGTGAGTCGGATGGAAAAAGGCTTTCAAGAAAATGCGTTTAATTATTTATTATCGATTCGCTTTATGCCTATTTTTCCATTCTGGGTGATCAATATTGTACCAGCGATACTAAACATTCCCTTACGCACTTATGTAGCGGCTACCTTTCTTGGTATTATTCCCGGTACGGCAGTTTATGTATCGGTTGGCAATGGTCTAGGTAGTTTATTGGCCGCCGGGAAAGAGCCAAATCTTGGGGTGATCTTTAAACCTGAAATTATTATCCCGATTGTGGCGTTAGCCGTATTGTCTTTAATACCGGTGGTGGTTAAAAAAATTAAAAATCGCAACAAATGATTGAGCTGCATATTCGGCCACTCTATCAAAAGATCTGCGTTGATCCAGTTGTCAACTTGCTTCGTCATCAGCGATTTTGTTCGCCGTTATTTATTACTTTTTTAGCTTTATTAACTGGCATAGCCTGTTTTATTGCCTTATATTTCGGGGCGATGTATTGGGCAGTAGCAACATTAATTATTTCTGGATATCTCGATACTTTAGATGGCAGTATTGCGCGGGCACAGGGTGCTGCGTCACCTAAAGGCGCTGTGTTAGATATTGTGGTTGATCGCATCGTTGAGTTTTTAATTTTACTCGGGCTTTATTTTATCGCGCCAGAAACACGTGCTTTGCCAATCATTTGGATGATGGGGGCGAGTTGGGTTTGTGTGACCAGTTTTTTAGTGGTTGGGGTTTTTACCGAAAATAAAAGTCACAAGGGTTTTCATTACAGTACGGGATTAATGGAACGCTTCGAAGCGTTCTTATTTTTTCTATTAATGATTTTAATTCCCGCTTGGTTTATGCCGCTTGCGTGGGTTTATGTCGCTTTAGTATTATTTACTGCGGCGTTTCGGGTGTATCAGTTTTTTCAGTATGAGGATAAACATCATGGCTAAATTAAAAGTGGATATTGGTGTGATTGGCGCAGGTTCTGGAGGTTTGTCTATTGCCGCGGTGGCCTCACAAATGGGGGCGAATGTCGCTTTATTAGAGCGCGATAAAATGGGTGGTGATTGTTTAAATTCAGGTTGTGTGCCATCCAAATCATTATTAGCCGCGGCGCGGCGTGCGGAAATTATTCGCCATGCCAAAGATTTTGGGATTCAAGTCGATCACTTTAATGTTGATTATAAAAAGGTTCAGGAACATGTGCATAATGTAATTGCCACCATTGCGCCGCATGATTCAGTGGAACGCTTTAGCGGTTTAGGCGTGAATGTCATTGAAGCGCCGGGACATTTTATTGGGCCGCGTGAAGTGGAGGCAGGAGACACCACGATTCAAGCTAAATGGTGGGTGGTAGCGACCGGGTCAAAAGCCATTGTACCGCCAATTCCAGGTTTGGAAGACACGCCCTTTCTAACCAATGAAACCATTTTTACCGTTGCCAAGCCACCGACAAAGCTTATTGTGATTGGTGGCGGGCCGATTGGTTGTGAAATGGCACAAGCACATCGCATGTTAGGTATTGAAGTGGTTATTCTTGAGTTATTTAGTATTTTGCCTAAAGACGATCAAGATTGTACTGCTGTGGTGCGCAAACGTTTTCAAGAACAAGGCATCGACATTGTTGAAGGTATTAAAATTAAAAATGT
>JAHZKQ010000202.1 GCA_022600315.1 Gammaproteobacteria bacterium | reverse complement strand
TAAACAAGTTCCTGAAAAGAAAAGCGCTCAGGTATAGTTATTTGGAATTTAAATGCCTATATTGTTAAATCTGATATTTGCTATTAGTCAGTATAGTCTTTTATAACTTTTAAAATCGTTATCAAAAAAGGGATTACCCCACGGGAAACCTAATTATACAGGTTTTGTTCTCGGTTGTTTTTACCGATACTTTGATTGGGATCACAAGGAATTTCAATCAGTAGTGATTTATTTAAAGTTTGATAGCACCTTTCCATAATCGAGGTTAAGTTACTTAAATCTGGGCTAAGGCGCTTATAAGACCACCCCATACTCTGGCAGAGCAATTGATAGTTAATAGGTGCTATTTGATCATGATAATGATCAGAGTCAATGTCTGGCATTATCTTTGATAAAACACTTTTAACAATGCCATACACTTCATTGGAAAAAATAAAAACCACCAAACCGATATTTGATGTTTCACTTAAGTTACCAATAAAATACCTACTGCACCCATCACCTGAAAAGACAAAACATTTTTTGTGGGGATCAGAAATCGCTGCACCTACACCTAAACCAAAAGCACTGCCCATTGCCGATCCCTGTGATAATGTAAAAAAAGTGATATTGGAATTAGGTTGATTAAGTACCGCCTGTCTATCTCTATAAGCAGTACATATATCATCAAAACCAAAACTGTTAGGCCTCCAAAGCAAGTCTATTGACTGATAGAACAATCTAATATCAACATATTTTTTTCTGCATTGAAAATTGAAATCTTGTCTGCAAGAAATATCTTCTATCGGTTCTTGAATTTCAACCGCTAGCGCGTTTTGACTTAATTTACTAGTAATTTTTTGTAACGTGAGCTCAATATCTCCCGAAAGTTGATAATACTCTCCAGCTACACGGTGTTTATATTGATTATCATGCTGTCCGTACGCAGCACTTAGGTTAGTTAAACAATAAAATTTACAGAGTGGTACGGGTTCCAAATTTAAAACATATTCTTCAATATCAAGGCCCAAACTAATGACAATGTCCGTTGGCTTAATTGTCTTCCACATATTAATACTTGCCTCATTCCCACCGAACAAAAGATGACCAAAATTATTGTCTCTAGTTTGAGAAGCACCTCTACTTCCATTGACTGAGTAAATTACCTTAGCCCCAACCTTAAAAACAAAATCCGCAATTACTTTAGGTCTTACTCTGGTTATGGTTGCCTCTCGGCAGATAAATAAAATGACATTACTACTTTGACTCCTAGAATTCAGTATAGTGACCAATTCAAGATGATTTTTGGCCATCAAACGTTTAAATTTTAGTTTTTTTAATGGTTTATACTTAGCAGGCTTTGATAACAGATCAGGATAGAAAAAAAGGAATGCTGGACGGTACGCTTCGCATAGATCCAGAACCTTTACCATCGCCGGATAAATATCCTCGACTCGTTCAATTAATATAACCGCATCACCAAATTCCGTTTTATACTGTTTATACATGTGCATGCCCATTGCACTGACATCCTGCAATGGTGACTTATCACAATCTCGGTGATTATTTAATGGTAAAATATAAACCGCTGGAATATTATAAAACCTTGCATCGCTAGCTCCACATCCTGCAAGTTTCTCAGCCGCACCCGTTGTCACAATGCAAGCAGCCAATTCATTTTTTACAAGAAAATGTCCTAGTGGCGCAAAACCGGCCAGGTACTCAACTAGATTAAAGATATAATTTGGATCGAGGTACTTTAAAATGTGTATTACACCACCACCATTGACACCATAAAATTGTGTGATGCCAATTTCTCTCAGGTACTTCAATAATGCTAAATTTCCATCCATATCTCTTTAGTAATGACCCGTGCCTATAACCATATCTTTACACTTAGGCTGAGAACAAGGTAGTTTTTTAACGTACAGTGTTTTTAATGACCGTCTATTTTTTTGGGGACTAGCCCAAATAATCGTGTACCACCCACCATTTGAATTATTTCCTAGAGCATACAAAACGTTCTTTAAACTCTCACCACTCATAGTTTTAACCTTAGACAAATTATCTTTAGGAACTAAGTTGAAACCATGCGCTACGACGCTTCCTGCTTTATTGATAATAAATATGTAATGATTATCTTTTTTAAACATGTCCCCTTCTGAAAACTCTTTTATAGATTTTTCGAGTCCGTTCTTTTGATAATATGTAATCGCACTATTTAAAAACATTACTGTTTCAACCTGCTGAGGTGTGTATTGAATTGAATCAGTGTTAACAATATTGATATTTGCACGAGTATTTGAAATTAGAAACATCATACCTATAACTGCCATGCGTTGAATTGAGCTCATATCTATACTCCTATCCGCTTGAATCCTTTCAGTATAGAATAGTTTAGACTATTTTTTTTAGTTATAAGGTTTTTAAGCAGCGTTTGATAAAAATGTAATCCATTCAGAATGATAGCAATATTTTAAAACTATCAGCCATAAGGCAATGGTTACTGGGCACAATAACGTACTCAACGTTATCACATTAGAAACCGTTTTATACTCTGAAGCATGACTGTGCGAAATTACCAAAACAGTTTTGGCCGTCGGCAACGCGGCAATCAAAACCAGAATAATGACGTTAAATGGCTCGTTTCCTAGCGCGACGGCCAGCCCAAACACAACTGCTGGCATGATTAATAATTTCAATAGAGTTAAGGTAAGTAATTGCTGATAATCAGACTTCTCATCAACCCATTCAATATTATAGCCAACGGCAAGCATGGCTAATGGTGTCATCGGTGCCGCCAGCATAACCAAATAGTCCATGATAAGCTCTGGCAACCTTATCGCCAAGCTTGATATAATGATACCAATTATTGGTGCTGTTAACATTGGGTTAGTCAATAATGAACGTAAAAATGGCAGGGTATCTTCTTTTTGACCGTTGCATGACCTAGCTAGTAAATAATAAGCCATCGGAAAAATAATCAACAGCACTGTTATCAAACAAAGGAAGGTCGGTTTCACGGCTTCTTTTCCCAATAAACTAACCATCAATGGTAAGCCGATAAACCCAACATTCACAGAGCAAGTGGTTAATGCTTTAATTATGGCATTCACTTTATCATCACCAAGAAATTTTACTTGAGACAAGTAAACCAACAGAAACAGTGTGATGCCACCTAAAGAAAAGGCCAACAAAAAAGGAATATGAATTAAATTACTGATCTTAGCTGTAGATAACTGATGAATTAACAACGCAGGTACGCCAATATAGACGACGTAATTTAACGAGAAAGTAGAAAATCGATTATCAAATCTCGGCCAAAATTTCAAAGCGAACCCAGTTAAAATGAGCATCATCATAGGCATAATCGCCAATAAGAGGTCCATGTTGAGAGTTATCTTCTATCAAGTTTTAAAATTACTATAAAGTAATCAAGCTGATGAATCAAGACGATCTAAATG
>JAHZKQ010000201.1 GCA_022600315.1 Gammaproteobacteria bacterium | reverse complement strand
AGCAAGAGAAATAATGGAATACCAAAAATTCGTAAAGATAGTAAATGATGATGAGCTAGTTGTTGTTCATGAAAGGCATCACCTTCGGCTGTGCCTTGAATTTCAATAAATGCATTATTGTCCGTCATTACTACGTTCATATCCGTTTCGGCATTAGCATCTTCGGCGTAATCTAGGTCTAACACCGCTTGGCCTTGATAGATGCCAACGGAGACAGCGCCAATAAAATGTTTTAATGGGTTGGTTTTGATAAGGCCGCGTTGTTGCATAAATGCAATTGCATCAGCTAATGCTACACAAGCGCCACTAATAGCCGCAGTGCGAGTTCCGCCGTCAGCTTGAATCACATCACAATCAACAGTGATGGTGTAATTACCTAAAGCTTTTAGGTCAATGGCAGCACGTAAGCTGCGGCCAATTAAGCGCTGAATTTCCATGCTGCGTCCGGTTTGTTTGCCACGGGTGGCTTCACGATTATTGCGTTCGGTGGTGGCGCGTGGCAGCATGCCATATTCGGCAGTGAGCCAGCCTTGCTTGGCATCGCGCAGGAATTTAGGGACTCCATCGATGACGCTGGCATTGCATAAGACTTTAGTATTGCCAAAACAAGTGAGTACGGAACCTTCGGCATGGCAGGTATATTGGCGCTCAAAGCTGACTGAACGCAGTTGATCGGTGGCACGTTGGCTGGGACGCATGAATTTACTCCTGAAAATATTTGCACACCAGTATAGAGCTTATTAGCCAGATAGCAAATTGTGCTATTATGTCTATAAATTATTAGATGGGTGTAACTATGTTAATGAGCATGACGGCGTTTAGCCGCCAAAGTCACAAAGATCAGTGGGGTATGCTGGTTTGGGAAATTAAAACGGTTAATCACCGTTACTTAGAGTTGAGCTTGCGGTTGCCGGAAATGTTACGTCAGCTTGAATCGCAAGTGCGTGATGCTACCAAGCAACAATTAGCCCGTGGCAAGATTGATTTAAGTTTAAAATTTATTCCAGGCGAGAAGCTACCGTTCGATTTTGAACTTAATAACGATTTAGTGGATAAATTATCACGAGCTGCAGAATCTATAGTTGAAAAATTTCCAAGTGCCAAACTTAATTTAATGGATGTTTTAGCTTGGCAGGGGGTATTGCAAAATAAAGATATGCATTTAGATCAAGTGGCAGATAGTGCACTAACAGCTTTAAATGGCGCATTAACGGATATTATTGCTCAGCGCCAGCGTGAAGGGGAAGGCCTGCAACGTTTTATCGAGCAGAATTTAAAGCAGATGCTAGATGAAGTGGCTAAGGTAGAAAAAATTATTCCCGAGCAAATGCAGCAAGGCCGAGAAAAAATATTAACTCGTTTTGAAAAATTAAAATTAGAAATTGACCCTTTGCGCTTAGAGCAGGAATTAGTTTTATTACTACAAAAGGCGGATGTTGCTGAAGAGTTGCAGCGCTTAAAAGCTCACATAGAAGAAGTGCGGCGTGTTATTAAAAAAGGCGGCAATATGGGTCGACGCTTGGATTTTTTAATGCAAGAATTAAATCGTGAGGCCAACACGCTAGCCAGTAAATCATCGGACACAACATTGACACGTGCTGCGGTTGAATTAAAGGTGTTGATTGAGCAAGTTCGTGAACAGGTGCAAAACATTGAGTAAGGGTAATTTAATTATTATTACCGCAGCGTCTGCTACGGGTAAAACCAGTTTGGTGCGTAAGCTATTAAAGCGTGTGTCGAATCTTCAAGTTTCTATTTCTTATACAACACGCGTACCGCGACCACAAGATCAGGAAGGCGTGGATTATCATTTTGTCGATACCACTGAATTTGAACGACGCGCTACGGACGGTGATTTTCTCGAGCATGCGGTGATTTATGATTATCAATACGGGACCTCGCGTGCTTGGGTTGAGGCAAAATTAGCCGCTGGCATCGATGTAATTTTAGAAATCGATTGTCAGGGTGCGCGTCAAATTCAGGCGCAATTTCCAAAAGCAGTTTCAATTTTTATTCTGCCGCCGTCGATGCAGGTGCTCAAAGAGCGGATTCAAAAACGTGGTCAAGATAGCCCTGAGGTAATTGCCAAGCGCATGGCGGCGGCTTATGAAGAAGTTAAGCACTACAATGAATTCAAGTACTTAGTGCTCAATGCGGATTTTGATCAGGCCTTGGAAGAGCTGACGCATATAATCCTAGCCGAGCGCTTGCAATGTCGGATTCAACAGGAGATACTATCTGACCTTTTGATCAATTTAACCACATCTAATTGAGGTAGAAAATGGCACGAGTAACCGTAGAAGATTGTCTAAAGAATGTTGCAAATCGCTTTGAGTTAGTGATCAAGGCGGCAGCGCGTGCGCATATGCTAGAGCTTGGCGCAGCCGATCCGCAGGTTCCAACCGATGGTGATAAACCGACGGTTATTGCACTACGTGAGATTGCTGAAAACAAAGACTTAACGCGTACAGTGTTTGATACTCAGGAAGAGGATGTGATTAATGTTGAAGTCAGCAGCGTTGTTGTCGATGCTAGCATTAACCTGACCGAAGAAGATCCTTCCGCTAACTAAATAGTTTGCCAGTACTTCTCCTCTGGCCTAATCCGGTTGCACTTGATTCACTCATCAGCTAGGGTTAAGGATATGCTGTACCTTTAAATCTGTCTCTATAAGCCCTAAGGAGTGCTATGCGCTTATTTAAGAAGTTACGCCGTAAATTAGATTATTTACCTGAAGCCCAAATTGAGCGAGTTCAGGCTGCGTATCTATTAGCGTTTGATGCGCATCGTGATCAAAAGCGTGTGACGGGAGAGGCTTATATTACCCATCCAGTCGCGGTGGCTTGTATATTAGCTGATATTAAAATGGATGCCGAAACCATTATGGCGGCATTGTTGCATGATGTTATCGAAGACACTCATATTAATAGAGGTATTTTGTTAGCTGAGTTTGGCGAGCAAGTCGCGAATATCGTTGATGGTGTGAGTAAATTAACTCAGATTGAATTTGTTAGTCGTGCCGAAGCGCAAGCTGAAAATTTTCGTAAAATGGTTTTGGCAATGGCGCAAGATATTCGAGTGATCATTGTTAAATTATCTGATCGTTTGCATAACATGCGCACTTTGGGTTCCTTGCGGTTTGATAAACAGCATCGTATTGCTAAAGAAACCTTGGAAATTTTCGCGCCGATTGCTAAACGTCTGGGGATGCGTGATTTATCGGTTGAGTTGGAAGAGCTAGGTTTTATGGCTTTATATCCAAGACGCTATGCCGTATTAAAAGAAGCAGTGCGGCGTGCGCGTGGGAACCGTAAAAAGATTTTGGCAGTGATCAATAAGTCTTTACAGGAAGGCATTGCTAAAAGTAGTTTGTCGTCTTGCGTAATTACTGGACGTGAAAAACATCTTTATAGTATCTACCGTAAAATGCGCAATAAAAAAATTCCATTTAATGAAATCATGGATGTTTATGCCTTTCGGATTATTGTTGACGATATTGATAAATGCTATCGCGTGCTGGGTATTGCGCATCAAATCTTTAAGCCTGTACCGGAACGTTTTAAAGATTATATTGCCATACCTAAGGCCAATGGATATCAATCTTTGCATACTACTTTATTTGGACCTTATGGGTTACCGATTGAAGTGCAGATACGTACTACCGATATGGATCGCATGGCAACTAGCGGTATTGCTGCGCATTGGCTTTATAAATCCAGTGATGAAGATTATCGACAATCCCAATTACGTGCGCAGCAGTGGGTGCGTAATTTATTAGAAATCCAACAAAGTTCATCAGATTCTTTAGAGTTTATCGAGAATGTAAAAATTGATTTGTTTCCTGATGAAGTTTATGTATTCACGCCAAATGGCGATATTATGGAATTGCCGGCTGGCGCAACTGCGATTGATTTTGCTTATACGGTACACACCGATATTGGTAATCAGTGTGTGGCGATTAAAATTGATCGACAATTAGCGCCGCTATCGACTCGTTTAGTGAATGGGCAGACTATTGAAGTGGTTACGGCAAAGCGTGGCCGGCCTAATCCAATGTGGCTAGATATTGCGATCACCAGCAAAGCGCGCAGTGCAATTCGACATTTTCTAAAAAATCAGCGCCAAGTTGAAGCGGTGAGTTTAGGTTCTGAATTATTACAAAAAGCTTTAAGTGGTTATTCTTTGAATCTTGAAAAAATCCAACCAGAAATATTTGATAAATTATTGGTAGAGATTCAACTGGAAAATCTAGATGCACTCTATGTTGATATTGGTTTAGGAGAGCGCGCCGCAGTATTGGTGGCGAAGCGAATTTCTGATTTAATATCGGATCAGCAATCACCAAACAAGGCGGATGAATTGAAATCTGAGCACCCCTTAGTCATTAAAGGCACGGAAGGCATGGTAATGAGTTTTGCCGAGTGTTGTTGTCCGCTGCCGGGAGACCCGATCATTGGTATTATTAGTGTGGGGCAGGGGATTAGTGTGCACGTAGAATCTTGCCATCAACTTGTAAAAGCTAGGCAACATCCAGAGCGTTGTATTACTTTGCGTTGGGCTGAGGATATTAAAGCTGAGTTTGTGCGCTATGTTAGACTTGAAGTCGTGAATCAACGTGGGGTACTGGCGGTGATGGCATTGGCAGTCTCAGATGCCGATGGTAATATTGATGATATTAAAGTGGAAGATCGTGATGGTAAGTATTATCAAGTGACATTTAAGCTATTATTGCATAATCGAAAACATTTAGCTGCGGTGATGCGCAATTTACGTCAAGTGCCACAAGTGATACGTATTTTACGATAGGAGATTGAAATGAAAAAAACTATTCATACTGATCAAGCACCGCAAGCGATTGGTCATTACTCACAGGCTATTGAAATGGGTAATACTATTTGGTGCTCTGGCCAAATTCCATTAAATCCTGAAACCATGGTTTTAGTGGAAGGGGATTTTAAAGCGCAAGTGAGGCAAGTTTTTAAAAATTTAACAGCAGTTATTGATGCGGCAGGTGCCTCTTTAGACGACGTGGTTAAATTTACTGTTTATTTGGTGAACTTAGATAATTATGCTGAACTTAACGAAGTGTTTAGTGAATTTGTCAAGGCGCCATATGCGGCGCGCGCATTAGTGCCTATCAGTGGACTACCATTGGACGCACAAGTTGAAATTGATGCTGTGATTATTAAAGAATAAATTCAATGGTTTCTTTGCAACAACTTTCTACTTCGCTTGATTTAACGTCATTGTCTGGCGTTGGCCCAAAAACTTTAAGTTTGCTAGCGCAGCTCAATATCCAAAACTTTATTGATTTATTATTTCATTTGCCAAGTCGGTATGAAGACCGTACGCGGATTACCATGATGCGAGACTTGCGCCCAGGTGATCGGGTATTGGTCGAAGGAAAAATTACTCAAAGTCGCATTATTGGCAGGCGTGGTAGTTTAGTGTTAACGCTGGCAGATAAAACGGGTTCTATTAATATTCGTTTTTTTCATTTTAATCGTGCGCAAAAAGAACGTTTAACCCAGCTTGATACTGAGATTCGTTGCTTTGGTGAAGTCAGAATGGGTTATCGCGGTGGTTTTGAGATGGTGCATCCAGAGTATCGCGATTTGCGTTTTGTTAATGAATTAGCCTTAGCGGATCATTTAACGCCGGTTTATCCAGTCACTAAAGGTTTAAATCAAACCACCTTACGAAAATTATTGCGTCAAGCGTTAAGTTATTTAGATCGCTTAAATATTCCGGAATTATTGCCTAATGAAATCGCGACGAAGTTTCAGCAATTAAGTTTGGCTGATGCTTTGCGTGTGGTGCATTTGCCAACACCGGAAATGTCAGTTGAAAAATTATTAGCCGGCCAGCATCCGGCGCAACAACGTTTAGCGTTTGAAGAATTATTAGCGCACAATATTAGTTTGCAACGCCTACGTTTGGCGTTTAAACAAAAGCCTGCGCCAGCATTAGCTCTTGAAAATAAGTATTGTAGTCAATTTATTGAGAATTTACCTTATCAGTTAACCACCGCACAACAACGCGTATATGCTGAAATTCGGCAAGATATGGCATTGCCGAGTCCCATGCTACGTTTGTTGCAGGGTGATGTGGGGGCGGGGAAAACTGTGATTGCGGCATTGGCTCTATTACAAGCCGTAGAGGCAGGTTTCCAAGCAGCGTTAATGGCGCCAACGGAAATCTTAGCCGAACAGCATTTGCAAAATTTAACGCAATGGTTTGCGCCATTTAAAATTAATATTGCTTGGTTGGCAGGCCGGCAAACGACTGCGGTTAAAGCAGAAATTATTCAAAGAATTGCTTCAGGTGAATGCCAAGTAGTGATTGGCACGCATGCGGTTTTTCAAGCCAATGTTAAGTTTAATAAGCTTGCGGTTATTGTGATTGATGAACAGCATCGTTTTGGGGTGCACCAACGTTTAGCTTTAACTGAAAAAGGTTTGCAAGACAATAAACATTCGCATCAATTAATTATGACTGCCACGCCGATTCCACGAACCTTGGCGATGACCGCTTATGCGGATTTAGATTTATCAGTGATTGATGAATTGCCGCCAGGGCGCAAACCAATTACCACATTATTAGTTTCACAAAAGCGTCGCGAGGAAATTATTGCTCGCGTAGGGGCGCATTGCGCGGCTAGTCAGCAAGCTTATTGGGTTTGCACTTTGATTGATGAGTCTGAAAATTTACGCGCTAAAGCCGCTGAAAAAACTTATCAAGAATTAGTTCAAGCTTTACCTGATTTAAAGATTGCCTTGGTGCATGGTCGTTTAAAATCGGATAAAAAAGAGCAAATTATGCAAGCCTTTAAGCGCGGCGAAATTCATTTATTAATTGCTACGACGGTGATTGAAGTGGGCGTTGATGTCCCCAATGCCAGTCTAATGATCATTGATAATGCCGAGCGCCTAGGACTTGCGCAATTACATCAATTACGTGGGCGAGTTGGACGTGGTGAAAAGGCCAGTCACTGTGTGCTGCTTTATCAAGGTCCTTTATCATTGACCGCACAACAACGCCTGCAAATTATGCGTAAAACGCAAGATGGTTTTGAGATTGCCAAAGTCGATATGCAAATGCGCGGGCCCGGTGAAGTGTTAGGCACCAAGCAAGCCGGTTTAATTAGTCTGCGTATTGCTGATATTATTCGCGACAAAAATTTATCACCCGAAGTAAAACGTTTTGGCAAAATCATCGCCGCCAAAAACCCCGAATTAGCTGAGCAATTAGTGCAGCGCTGGCTAAAAGGCTTATTGCGTTATGGCGAAGTTTAATGGGGTCAAGTCTTGAATTAACGGGTTTTGATTAGATTCTAATCAAAACCCGTTAATTCAAGACTT
>JAHZKQ010000200.1 GCA_022600315.1 Gammaproteobacteria bacterium | reverse complement strand
GCTGCCTATCCTCCCAATGATAAGGCAAGACCTCATGATCCAGCTTCTCCCAAACAGTACGGTCTTGATAACGCTTACACCACTGCCCGAGAAAAATAATTTCTTCATCCTGTTTCCAAAATCGTTGATCGGCGGTAGTGACTAGAAATGCCATTGTAATTCTCCTAATTATTCGATCACTAAACGGTCACCGATAAGTTCGCTTTAATAAACGCCGACAATAATGATAACCCCATCTCAGCGCTTTTTTCCGGATGAAATTGACAACCCCACAATTGACCACGCCCTATGATGGCAACAATTTCATGACCACCATAATCACACACTGCTATAATATCTTCGCCGTGAGTCGGCACAACCTGATAAGAATGCACAAAATATACTGAAGGTTTACTATTTAATTGCGGCCAAAAGGTATTATTACTATGCGCCGAGTAAATTTCATTCCAACCAATATGCGGGACTTTTTGTGACTGACCATCCTGAGTGACGTTAGAAATCTTCACTGTTTTACCGGCAATTAAACCTAAACCTTGGTGACAACCAAATTCTTCGGTAGTTTCTAGCATTAATTGCATCCCTAAACAAATCCCTAAAAAAGGTCGTCCAGAACTCGCATAAGTTTTTAAGGCTTCAATTAACTGACGCGCTTTAAGCTCCTGCATGGCGTTAGCAAAAGCGCCAACACCCGGCAAAACTAAACGCTCGGCTTGTAAAATTTGCTCTGCCGTTTCAGCCATTAATACTTCGGCGCCACAATGCGTTAATGCCTGCCGTACACTTAAAAGATTACCGACACCATAATCCACCACAGTCACTTTTGGTTTCATACTTGCCTCACGTGTAAATGATTATTATGCGCTTGTTGGCGTACGGCAGTTAAATCGGTTTTTTTATAATGCAAAGCCCCAGCAATTGCCACTGCATCTGCCTGAGCTTTTTCAACCACATCCAATAAATCTTGCACCTCACCAAAACCACCGCTAGCAATCACCGGTACCGGCACAGCAGTTGATACTGCTTTTACTAGCTCAATGTCAAAACCTTTATAGGTGCCTTCTTGGTCGATTGAGGTTAATAAAATCTCTCCAGCACCTAATTCAACGGCTTGCTGCGCCCACTTCACCACATCCATGCCTGTTAGTTCGCGACCATTATCAGTAAACACATGCCAAAGATTTTCACTAATGCGCATGGCTTCGATGGATAACACCATGCATTGTGAACCAAATTTTTGCGATACCTCAGTAATTAATTCTGGTCGTTTTACGGCCGCGGTATTAATTGCCACTTTATCAGCGCCGCAACGTAAAATTTGTTTAACATCGTCAGTAGAACGAATCCCGCCGCCCACTGTAATCGGAATAAAAACATCCTGCACCACACGTTTAACAATATCGCCCAAATGATTGCGGCCATATAGACTCGCCACCGTATCCATATAAATTAATTCATCAGCACCAGTCGCATAATATTGCCGTGCATAATCTTGCGGATCACCCACTACTCGTAAACCTTCCAGGTGCACACCTTTAATTAAATTGGGGCCTTTAATATCAAGCCTGGATATAAGCCGGATGTTTGCCATCTTCGCTAGCACTCACTGGATTAGTTAACTTATGCCGTAACGCCCACTGCCCATTTTCATGCTTCCATAAATGCGGAGAGCGAAAATTATCGCAGAGTAAATTAAAGTATTCACGCGTCATAATAGGTTCTTCAAACATTTTACTGGCGATTGGAAATTGTTTTGGATCGATACTGAGATATTCAAAAATTTCTGCGGCAAATCGCTCTGGAAATTCATGATCAAAACGATTCACTAAAGCCACACCTTCTTCACGGGTAATATCTTGTGAACGAATTTCTTGCGCCGCATCGTAAGTGGCACGCCCCAAACCAAATTTAACGCCTGTGGTGTAATAATGAAAATCATCAATTCGATCGTCAATGCTATTATATTTACTGTAGGTGCCTGGCGTTCTTTCTGGCGAGGCCTGAAAACCGCCGTGTTCAACCGCGTAATAATAGCAACTTTGCGGGTGCCATTTTAAATAATACCCTAAATAATGCACTTCAATATTTTTTGCCGCGATACGCTCAGGATCGGCCGGCAAATAGGGAATTAAATCTTGTTGCTCTAAACCATAATCTTCTTTTAGCGCTTGAATCGGCGTACCCGCTAGAAAAATCTTTGTTTGATCTTCGGCAGTAAAATACCGCCAATCGCGTTTAGCACCATCTGCATCGCCAATCGGGTTGCCATACTCGGCTTCATTTTCACCAAAAAAAACTAACTTTAAATTAAATAGATCCGCCATTTTAGGCGCTAAAGATTTTTGCCCAAACATAAAAGCCTGAAAAGGATGTAATAAGTTGTCTACAGCTAAACGGGTTAATAAACGATGCACTAAACCATTCGGCGTCATTAGGTAATTATCAAAACCGGCGTGAATCCAAGTTTGAAAATTCTGCCAACCCCAAGTGGTATAAACATGCGGCGACCAAGTAACCGTTAAGGGATGCATGCCGTATTTATACTTTAAAACGTGCGCCGCATAGAAACTGTCTTTACCACCCGAGCCTGGCACTAAACAATCATAAGAACCATCTTTACTGCGATGCTGATTACATAATTCAATCAATTTTTTTTCGCGCTCAGCCCAATCAATCGTATTGTGTTTTTGTTTAGCCAAACGGCAGGCATCACAAACCCCTTCCTCATTAAAATGAATAGTGGCTTTTTTACTTTCCTTGGTATGTTTATATTCGACCGCGGAATTTGGCCGCTGATTGGAAATCACGCATTGCGTACAATACTCTACTTGCTTTGGTAAGCCATATTTTGTTGTTAATTGCAATTCGGGTAATTGAAATTTACTTAAATCAACTCGCGTTGGCGCTAAAATTTTCGACATTATTTATTCCTTTATTTAAGTGGCAGTCCAGCCGCCATCAACAATTAAATTTTGCCCTGTAACATAGGCAGATAAATCACTCGCCAAATAAGTGATCGCTCCTTGCAAATCTTTTTCTCGAGCCATGCGCTCCAGCAAGGTATTCGCGGCATAACGCTCAACAAAGGCTTCGGCTTGATCCCGCCAAATACCGCCTGGCGATAAGGCATTAACCCGAATCGCCGGTGCCATAGCAGCCGCCAACCAACGGGTCAACTGAATCAGACCGCCTTTACTAGCCGCATAAGCTGCCGGATTCCCCATTTCCAAGTCTTTATAGAGCTCAAAATGGGGGCCCACTATACCATAAATCGAGCCGATATTAATGATGCTTGCGCCTTTTGCAGCTGTTAAAAGCGGCTCAAAGGCTTGCGCCAAAGCAAATGGCGCGGTTAAATTAACTCGAAGTGCACGCTCCCAAGTCGCAATACTTTGCTTGGCCAAAGGCCCTACCCAACCGGATAAATCACTGCTACCCACAAAAGCCGCATTATTGATTAAAATATGCAACTGGTTAGATTGCTGTTTAACATATGAAGCAATGCTTGCAACGGCATCCAAGTCTTCTAGATCAGCTACCATGGGATAGACTTCAATATCATAAGCAGCAACAAGACTTTCAGCGAATGCATCAAGTGCCGCCTTATCGCGATCCACCAAAAAAATACTTGCGCCCAATTGGGCTAAAGTGTCTGCCGCCATTTTGCCGACATGACCTGCCCCACCGGTAATTAATGCATAACGATTTTTTAAGGACATTAAATCATGCACAGATTGGTTCATGGCAATTCTCTTTAAATAAATATTCGGCAATTTTAAAATCTAGCTCGGTGTCCACATCCACCGCACGCTCAGCGGGAACACACACAAATTGGCAACGACCCGAAAAAATTCCATCGTGCTGTAAAACAAAATTAGGGCTGGTCACATAAGCCACCGTAGCCATATCATAAACCGCTGGTGCTGCTTGGCGTTGCTCAATAATTTCGGCAGAGGAAATCGCTAATTCAGCATAGCCTTGTTGATTCACTGTTACCATATTAAAATAAGGATTACGTTGCGCTTGGCGCGCAGTAAAAACTAAATCAGCCTGGCCTTTACGAAAAACTTTTAAACACTGGGTTAAATCTTCGGCTTTACGCAAGGGAGCTGTTACCGGCAAACAAACAAATTGATTAAAAGGATTTTGTTTTTGAATCTCTTTAATCGCATGCTGCCAAGCTTGCCATTCAGAACTATCATCTTCAGCTAAAGCTTGTGGTCGCATAAAGGGCACTTCCGCCCCAAACTGCAATGCCACCTCGGCAATTTCTTGATCCTCGGTGGATACAATTAAGCGGTCAATGCCAGGATGTTTTAAACCAAATTCAATCGTATGCGCAATTAAAGGTTTGCCGGCAAAGGAACGAATATTTTTTCGCTTTACACCTTTAGAACCACCACGCGCAAATATAAAAGCACAACAACTCAACTTACACCACCTCTTGAAAATAATTCACAATATCTTTTTTAGCTTGCTCAAAATCATCTAGCCGACCGATATCAAGCCAATATTCATGAATCGGAAACATCACCACTTTTTCTTGACGTTTTAGGGCTTGATTTAAAACATCGGTCATGTTTAAAAATTTTCCTGTTGAAATAAATTTTAAAATTTCTGGCGAGAGCACATAAAAACCCGCATTCACAAAGAAGCTATACACAGGCTTTTCAATTAACCCCGTCACTCTTGATTCTTTAGACTGCACCATGCCATAAGGCAACTGAAAATCATACTCGCGCACGCCCATGGTCGCCATGGCATCGTTTTCCAGATGAAAACGCAATAAAGCTGAGAAATCCACCTTAGTTAATAAATCGCAATTCATCACTAATAAAGGCTTAGATTGCTCGGCCAAATAACCTAAAGCTCCGGCGGTGCCTAACGGTTCCTCTTCGACAATATATTCAATCTCAACGCCCCATTTACTACCATTACCAAAATAGTCTTGAATCATGTCGGATTTATAATGTACCGCGATATAAAATTTATGGAACCCATTAGCAATAAAACTTTCCAGAATATTTTGCATCACTGGTGATTGGCCAATTTTTAATAGCGGCTTTGGTGTTTCATGGGTTAAAGGATGTAAACGTGTACCAAACCCACCAGCCATTAAAAATACCGCGGCTTCATGGCGTGCTGGGGCAACCAGATGCTCTAAAGTTTCAACCCCGAGCACTTGACCTTTTTTATTCACTAGTGGCACTTGAATGAGTTGACTATCGATTAAAAAATTAGTAATGGTTTTTTTATCTGAACCATAGGGTAAAGTTCGAGGGGCTTTATT
>JAHZKQ010000199.1 GCA_022600315.1 Gammaproteobacteria bacterium | reverse complement strand
CATCTTGTTTAATGGCTTCGGTTAAAGCTTCAAGCGAATTATAAGGTTTTTCCTCGCGTAACTTATGCAGAAACTCAACTTGAATTTGCTGACCATAGATATCTTGATCAAAATCGAAAATATAGACTTCCAATAACACTCGCGTGCCATTAACTGCAGGACGCGTGCCTACATTGGCCGCGCCATAATAAACTTCATTGTTAATGCCTTTAATTCGTACCGCGTATACGCCATGCACTGGTACCAATTGGCGATGCAAATATAAATTTGCGGTTGGGAAACCGAGCTTACGACCCAACTTATCGCCATGCACTACTCGACCACATAAACTATAAGGTCGATTTAAAATCGCGCCGACTAATGCTAAATTATCCGCCTTTAAAGCCTCGCGCACCAAAGAACTACTAATACGCTGATCTTGATGCAATACGGTGCTTAACTGTTCGGTGCTAAACTGATATTGCTTTGCAAATTCAACTAAAGCTTGATAATCTCCGGCACGTTTAGCACCAAAGCGAAAATCATCCCCCACCACCACATGCTTAGCGTGCAGCTGCTCAAGCAAAATATTTTTAACAAAATCTTCTGCCGGCAAGTCAGCCAAAGACTTATTGAAATGCAGGCAACATAAATAATCGATACCACTACCCATTAAACCTATGTATTTTTCTCGTAATCGCATTAAGCGTGGCACGACCTCACGACCAGCAAAAAACTCACGCGGATGTGGCTCAAAGGTTAATAAAATAGCTGGGACTTTTAATTGTTTTGCCTTCATCACGACAGCATTAATTAATTGCTGATGCCCTAAATGCAAACCATCAAAGTTACCAATGGTGATGACACTGCCATTTAAAAATGGCTGTTGATCCAAGTTGTGCTGGCCACGAATCAGTTTCATATTATGTTTTTCGCCCTAAATGCAAATCACGTAATCGCAAGCCCATTAACAATAACATCGCAATATAAACACACACACTAGCACCAATAATAAAGGCTAAGTGCCAAACTCGCTGAATAATATGCCAACCTAACCAGACCTGTAAATCAGCCTTTAACCAACATATTAACAACCCCATTGCCGCATTTGCCAGCACTAGGCGCAACAATAATAGCCACCAACCAGACTCCGGCTTAAAAATCTGCCGCCGAATTAACCGCATCAACAACAGCCCAGTATTCACCATTGCCGCTAATGAAGTGGCTAAGGCTAAACCAGCATGGGCTAAAGGATGAATTAAAATAACATTCAAAATTAAATTAGCAATCATCGCAATCGTAGCAATTTTCACCGGGGTTTTAATATTTTGTCGCGAGTAAAATGCTGAAGCCAATACTTTAATTAACATAAAGCCCGGCAGCCCTAAGGAAAATGCCCATAAACTACGCCGTGTCATTAATACATCTTTAGTGTCAAATGCGCCATGATTAAATAAAGTGGTAATTAAAGGGCCCGCTAACATAAACAACCCTACCGCACAGGGAACCCCAATTAATATCGCTAAGCGTAAGGACCAGTCTAAAGTTTTAGAATAAGCGGCATTAGAAGCGCTACTATGTTGACGTGATAATTGTGGCAACACTACCGTGGCTAATGCCACGCCAATCACCCCCAAAGGTAAATAGGTTAAACGATCTGAATAATATAACCAAGAAATACTACCGGCTGGTAGAAACGACGCAAAAAAATTATCCACCAACAAACTAATCTGCACCACCGAAACACCGTATAAAGCTGGCACCATCAATTTCATAATCCGCCGCACTCCCGGATCACGAAAACCAACTTTAGGACGAGATAAGATTTTTAACTGCCTTAAAAATGGCAACTGCAAGGCTAATTGAATACAACCACCGGCCAGCACTCCCCAGGCTAAAGCATAAATAGGTACTGTCGTATGCGGCGCTAAAAACCATGCCGCCACAATCAATGCTACATTTAGCAGCACTGGCGTAAACGCTGGAATCGCAAAACGATTAAATGTATTCAGTGTCGCGCCCGCAAAGGCGGTTAAGGCGATTAATAATAAATACGGAAAGGTTAAATGCAACATCGTGGTTGCATAAGTAAAGCGTGTTGGATCATGCACAAAGCCTGGCGCAAACACGGTAATAATTAATGGCGCGGCGATCTCAGCAATAATCACTAGCAACATCAACACTAAACCTAAACTACCCGCTACTCGACCAATAAATTCACTGACCTCACGCTCACTACGATTCTCACGATACTCTGCCAATACTGGCACAAAGGCTTGCGAAAATGCCCCCTCACCAAATAGACGACGCATAAAATTGGGAATCTTAAAGGCGATCACAAAAGCGTCAAATGCTGGCCCGGCACCAAATATCATCGCAATCACCATATCCCTAATAAAGCCAAGCACCCTGGAAAGCATAGTCATGCTTGCCACCACGCTGGTTGAACGTAGCAATTTACGGCCAATTGGCTGTGAAGGAACGCCTGTCGGCTGGATCTCTGATTTCATTAAAATTCACCATAACCCTATAATTTTAAATTGGATTTTACCACAAGGCCCAGACTAGCCACGAAATTGATTGCCCTTAAGCCCAATCAATTTCGTCTAATCCATTGACAAACCTCAGATAAAACGGCATATTTTGCGCCCTAGTATATAACTTTTTAGAAGGTATGAAAGTGGCAAACTCTCCACAAGCAATAAAACGGGCTCGGCAAATTGAAAAGTGTACACTGCATAATCAAAGCCAAAAGTCGGCTATGCGCACTATGATCAAAAAAACCGAAAAGCTCATCGGTGCTAACGATAAAACAGCCGCACAAACGGCACTCAAAACGGCAACAGCAGCCATTGATAAACTGGCTGGCCGTGGCGTGATCCATCAAAACACCAGCGCACGTTTAAAGAGCCGTTTGAATAAACGTGTTCATAAAATGCAAGACTAAACTGGCTATTTCAAAATTACCAAAGCCTTCGCATTTTTTTATTATCAGCTTGCATAGAGTTTCATAATTTCACGCGCCAAAGGTAACTTGGCGTGATTACAAATCACTCATGTAGTGATGATGATCTCAGGGAGAAGGAGACTCACTATGTCTATCGTTGTTAATCTTGATGTTATGCTAGCAAGACGTAAAATGCGCTCCAACCAATTGGCCACTGCCATTGGCATCAGCCCGCAAAATTTATCAGTATTAAAAACGGGTAAAGCCAAGGCAATTCGTTTAACAACATTAAATGCGATCTGTCGATATTTAGACTGTCAGCCAGGAGATATTTTAGAATTTTCTGATGGTGAATTTTAGTTATTCGCTTTGCAAACCACAGTCTTTTCTCTATTACACCCAAATAAAGTGCTATACAACGAACTATTTACCGGCACGGATTAAGCCACCCAGCCCTGCTTCGTCTAAGGCAATCTCCATATGACAGCGCACCTCAACCGGATCATCCATTTTTAACACTTCTTTTAATAAGACCTTGGCTTTTTCTAAAGTAAATTGGCGAATCACCCATTTAGTGCGCAGTAACGAGCGCGCACTCATACTTAATGAATCATAACCCATGGCCAACAATAACACCGCACCTACCGGATCGCTGGCAAACTCACCGCAAAAACTGGCCTTGCGCTTAGCTCGATGCGCTAGCTTTGCCACATCGGTTAAAGCACGCAGTACTGCCGGATGCAAACCATTATATAAATGTGCCACGCGTGGATTGTTGCGATCCACTGCCAATAAATACTGAATTAAGTCGTTACTTCCCACTGAGATAAAATCAACTTGTTTAGCAATCTCATAAGTTTGATAAACGGCAGCTGGCACCTCAATCATTGCCCCAATCGGTGGCATTTTTGCCTCTACACCCTCTTCAATTAATTCACGATGGGCTTGTTGCACTAAACTAGTTGCCGCCTCCACTTCAGATACCGAAGTAATCATCGGAAATAATAATGATAAATTATTAAATTCTACACTAGCCTGCAACATTGCCCTGACTTGTTGTAAAAATATATCTGGGTGATCCAAGGAGATTCGAATCCCACGCCAACCTAAAAAAGGATTTTCTTCATTCACCGGAAAATAAGGTAATGATTTATCGCCGCCAATATCTAAAGTCCGCATAATCACTGGCCGCGGTGCAAAAGTACTTAGCAACTGCCGATACATAATCCGTTGCTCTTCTTCACTGGGAAAACGATCTCGCAACATAAATGGCATTTCAGTTCGATATAAACCGATGCCTTCTGCACCGGCACTTAATGACAGTCCACCATCGACTGCCAAGCCAGTATTTAAATACAAACCCACGGCATGTTTATCCTGGGTTTCTGCTGGCAAGTTGCGAATTTCTTCAAGCTCTTCATCTAATTGCTGCTCCTCTAAAGCCAAGGCCTGAAATTCTTTTTTCAACATTGCCGAAGGCTCAAGATAAACCTGACCATTATAACCATCAACAATAAACTCTTTACCCGCCAATTGTGAGAGTGGTGTCCCACCCACACCCATCACGGTTGGCAAACCTAAAGACCGCGTTAAAATAGCAACGTGCGAGTTTCCAGAGCCTCTACCGGAAACCACTCCCACTAAATGACCTTGCGGCACTTCCATTAATGCAGTAGGTGTGACTTCTTCACTGACTAAAATAGTTTGTTTGGGGTATTCAACCTTCTGGCGTTTATTGGCTTGCATATGCGCCAAAATGCGCCGACCTAAATCACGAAAATCAGAGGCACGCTCTTGCAAATAAACATCATCTAAAGATTCAAACTGCAAAATATGCCGTTTAATGACCCGCTTTAATGCGCCTTGCGCCCATTGACCAGTTTTAATTTCATTCATCACTTCTTGCATTAAAGTGCGGCTATCCAGAATACGTAGATAAGCATCAAACAAAGCATTTTCCGCCACCGATAATGCCGTCTTGGCGCGCAATTGAATTTCGTGTATTTCAGTTCGTGCTGCTTGCAAAGCTTCTTCAAAAATCAGAATTTCTTTATCAGTATTTTTAGCGGTTTTATCCGGGACTTTATCTAAATCAGCTGGCGGATAAACCACCACACTTTGGCCAATGGCAATGCCGGGCGCAGCTGAAATACCTTGCAATACCGTTTCTGATTTTTTGCGGCCACGACGTTTTTCTAATTTTAATAATTCATATTTAGTTAAGCCTTCAATCTCCGTAATTGCTGTAAATTTCCAAT
>JAHZKQ010000198.1 GCA_022600315.1 Gammaproteobacteria bacterium | reverse complement strand
GCCGCGATAATACTAACCGTACTACCCACACCATAAACATAAACAGTAATTGTTGCTGCGGTAAATGTTTTCCCTCCTGCATCGGTGGTCGCGGTGAGCGCAATGGTGCCTAATTCACTGTCCGAATCATCCGAATATACAGTGGCAGTACACCTTTTGAAATGGGTGCAATTTGAAGTAGATACCAAAGCCAGAGATCTTGAGCTGCGTTATTTTCGAGATGTGGATCGTCGTGAAGTAGATTTCATTATTACTGAAGATAACCAACCAATTATGGCAATAGAGTGTAAGTGGGATAGTGTCAGTATTAGTGATAGTTTAAAGTATTTTAAAAAGCGTTTTCCAGACTGCCGGGCTTGGCAAATTTCGATGGTAGGCAAAAAAGATTACTTATCAAAAGAGGGTATTCGAGTTTGTAATGCCATTCATTTATTAAAAGACTTAATTTGAGTTTCTTTGAAATCCTTGCTTTAAGCGCGGGTCAAAGGCATCGCGCACGCTATCGGCAAATAAATTAGCGCATAGCACTAAAATAAACATAAAAATTAATGCCGCCAGTAGTGGCCACCAAACAATGGGTTCACGAGCAAACTCCAAGCGCGAGCTATTAATCATATTGCCCCAGCTCATGGTGGTAGGATCAACGCCAACACCAACATAGGATAACACTGCTTCAGCTAATACCAAGCCACTAAAATCAAGCACGATAGTAATTAATACGATATGCATAACATTAGGCATAATATGTCGCCAAATAATTTTTAAGCGACTAACCCCCAACGCGCGTGCCGCCAAGACAAATTCTTGCTCGCGTAGTTTTAAGGTTTCTGCACGTAGCAGACGGCATAGGCTGGCCCAACTGGTAATGCCTAGAATAAAACACAGTGCCAATAGCCTGGCATCGGCGCGTTGAATAAGATTAGGAAATAAGGCGGGGTGATTGGCAATAAAAACTTGCATCACTAAAATTGTTGCAGAAATTAATAATACACCAGGAATAGAACTTAAAGTGGTGTAAATATATTGAATGATATCGTCGATGACGCCGCGAAAGTAACCTGCCATGGTGCCAAGCAATAAAGCAAAGGGCAGCATAAAGACGCTGGTTAAAGTGCCAATCAAGAGCCCCGTGCGAATGCTTTTAATGGCTTCATAGAATACATCACGACCGACTTTCTCAGTGCCAAGGATGTGATAATGTTTAATAAGAAATCCTAAAATAAAAATAACGATCCAGATAATGCCGAACATAATCATCGCTTCACGCCAGGCAATATAGGTATTCCCAGTGATAATTTTTTTAAAACTTAACCACCAGCGATCTTTGCCGGCAATTAATTTAACCCATAGACTGGCGATAATTAAAAAACTTGCCAAACCTAATAATCCACCCCATAAAATCTTTAAGCCGATATCAACAGCTTTAGGGCGCTGTCCGGTTGGGCCAGCAAGCTTAAGCTTAGGGTAGCCGCGAGTTTCTTTGCCATTTTTATGAATTGTGGCCTTGCTAAAAAGCCGACTAGCAAATGGCGCTGAATAAGTTTTTTCATCTTGTTGCCCAAGTGGACTGATAATTAAATCTAAAGCACTAACAATGCGCGAAGCTTGTTGGTTAGGTTGAGGGCTTTTATAATCAATTTGCAAGTGAATTGAGTCTAGCAAACCAATAAGAACATAAAATAACAATACCACTAAGGTTAGCATGCCGATGCGGCTAGTAAATACGCGATGCCACGGTTCGCGTAAATGTGGTTGGCGCGCCATCATTATGATGGCAATAATGGCGACGAAAGCTAATCCGTAGATTAACCAATCACTGACTAACATGGCTAAATGAATTTGCATTAACGTCCCAATCTCACTCGTGGATCAACCCAGCTATAGGAAATATCCGTTAAAATTAATCCAATAATGTAGAGCAGTGTGCCTAAGTACACCATCACTCGAACAATATCAAAGTCCTGATGATTAATGGCATCGATGGTGTAACTGCCTAAACCTGGAATGCCGAAAAAAGATTCCATGATTAAGCTACCCAAGAATAAAGTTGGAATAATCACCACCACGCCGGTTAAAATTGGTAATAGACCGTTTTTTAAAACGTGCTTAAACAATACCGCCAGTTCAGATAAGCCTTTAGCTCGAGCGGTGCGCACATAATCTTTATGCAGCTCTTCTAAGAAGATTGTTCGATACCAGCGCGTGGCAGCGCCAATACCACTAATCACACCAACCGCTACTGGCAAAATTAAAAACTTAATCGCCGCAAAACCACTGTGATAACCCGATACGGGCACTAAACGCAATAATTTTGCGAATAGATATTGGCCGATAATAATATAGAATAATCCGGAGATCGACATCATAATAACGCAAACAATCATGCTGAAAGTATCAAATAGGCTGCCACGAAATAGCGCGATTAATAAGGCAAAAGTAATATTAATACAAAGGCCCACAATTAAAGTAGGAATCGCTAAAGCTAAGCTTGGCCACATGCGCTCACTAATATCTTTGCCGATATTACGACCTTGTACCGAGTTACCAAATTTAAATAAAAATAAGCCCATTGATTTAGTGAAAAACAAAGTATCACTAATTTTTTCAAGGCCGTGTTTGGCATGATTAAAAAATAAGGGCTTATCATAACCGTGCTGATGTTGCCAGTTTTTAATCGCGGTTTCTGTGACATGTTTATTACCAAGCTGCATGCGCGCCATATCGGCCGGTGAGTTAACCGTAAAAAATAATAAGAAGGTAATAAGATTGACCCCAATTAAAATAGGGATGGCGTAAATAATTCGGCGAATAATATAAGCTAGCATGTGTCATCCGTCACTAGTGTATAAACAGTAGCCTTCCCTTGGCCAATTTTTTGTATAAGTCCCAAATTAATAAGCTGGTTAAGTTCCCGAATAACCGTGTCATCACTGACCTGTAGAAAAAGTGCCAATTCTTTTTTGGCGATTTTTTTTTGCTCTTTAATAATAAGATAAATTTGGCGTTGCCGATTTGATAGGCCTAAAAGCGCTGTTTTTTTAATCCGAGGATAAAAGCGAATATTGAAAAAATTAGTTGCGACCACGTCCATATCAGGGTTATTGTTTTCTTTTAGGGATTGTTTCATCCGGTCAAAGCCACTGCCTACACGTTCAATATATTTTGCTCGATGGAGTAGATCTGCAATCAATGGATTTCTTCTTACGCTGCGTTTCCCAAGCTTATCCATGGTCAGTCCAAAGTATAACCCCCCAGGATTTTCTATTTCAATGCAGTCAGGGAAAAGATGAACATAAACACGTGAACCCGTATAGAGGTAATCACGATGTGTAACGGCATTAACAATGGCTTCCCTTAATGCAACAAGTGGGTAGTCATAAATGTCCTTTCTTCTCCCTAAATGGTTTGAGCTATCAGTGGGGATACTGACTTCTGAGGGGATGTGTGACATCAGAAAAGACATTGTTTGTTCGATTTGTGTGATGGGAGAGCCTAAGAAATCTTTTTTATCAATAATAGAAAAACGATCTGTTGTTTTATATTTCACGCAAGTGATAAAGCTTTCCGGAAAAAAAAGCTGAGGATTTTCTGCAAAGAACAAAACTCCTGTATTGTTAAGGACGAGTTTATTTTTTTTGTATGTTGCTGTATTTAGGCTAAGTAATATATCTTCTACAGAAAATGATGCTCCTATTTCGCAGCGTTTTAAATATTCTTGTAATTGCGATGCGCAGAAATCTTGTGGGTAATGAAAGCGTGTGTTAGTCGCATTATCAAATTGTAAATGGTTCGTGGTTTGAATGATTGCCAGAATTTCATCACGTTTTAATTTCTGTGAGCTTGGACCATTGCGAAGAAAGAAACCATCTTTGCAGCGGTAGGGTTTATCTAATCCTTCGGGAACTTTTACCTCAAGCACTTCATTATTTTTATGCGATATTATTTGAATAGGGATGCTTGGGTCGCAGTTGCGAGCGATATCAGTGAGTTGGCTTTTGAGTCGGTTATCGACTTTCAAGCCAGTAATGTCTCCGGCGTCATTGACTCCTAATAAGATAGAGCCGCCCTGGGCATTGGCAAAAGCGACTATTTCACGATCAAGATTGGAAGATTTTTCTTTAAATTCAATGAATAAGCTTTCGCCTGCAGAAAGTATAATGTCTATAGGGTCTTTACTCATACAGATAATTCTAACAGATATTAGGAGAATATCAAATAAATGCGACGCAAATAACATGAAAATACGACGCAAAATTTATGGATAAATGGCGATCACAGCTCAATACCGCCTCACATTAGGGTGCCGTTGGCGCCACCAGTAAGTGATAATCAGTGGTAATAATAATATCACAATAAATCCCAACAGCACCCACAATGGCCAGAGTATGGGTTGGTTCCACTCTTTTTGTAATTTGCTGCGCAGTTTTGGATTTAGGCGTTCATATTTCAAAGTGTTATTGGCGATTGCATGCGGTTTGCCGGGGCGGTTCCATTGATGGCTGAGGGTAAAATTAATCGGATGATAGCCCCAGACCAATGGATTGTCATGGCGCAATAAGGCAACCATTTTTTTTATAATCGCTTGTCGTTCAGGGCCATTAGGCAGACTGCGCATTTTTTCAAAGAGTTTATCATACTCGGCGTTTTGATAATTGGTGGCGTTTTCGCCGCCATGTTTGACTTTAGCATTTGGACCATAGAATAAAAATAAAAAGTTTTCTGGGTCAGGGTAATCGGCCAACCAGCCCCAAGAAAAAATTTGCGCACCACCTTGGCGAACTTTTTGTTGAAAACGATTGTATAAAGTGGCACGAATATTTAATTTAATCCCAAGCTTGGCAAACTGTTTGCGCAGCCAATTATAATGTGCTTTATCATCTGGGCTACCAGATGTGGTGGCATCATAATTTAAAATAAGTGGTCGACCAGTTTTAGGGTTAATGCCACCTGGAAAACCAGCTTCTGTTAATAATTTTTTTGCTACCTTAAGTGGTTTGCGTTTGGCTTTTCCATCCCAAAAATACACCACGTGATTAATTCCCGCCTGGCCTTTTTCAAAGCCAAAAATCGCCGGTGGGATAGGCCCATGTGCTGGTACGCCACGACCATTTAAAAAGATCGCAATATATTCTTCGTAGTCAATGGCAATTGAAATTGCCAATCGCAGTTTACGCGCCTTTTCACTATGACCACCCACCACGCTATCATGCATATTAAATCCTAAATAAAATAATGCAGGATTTACGGTGGTTTGCAGTTGAATGCCGAGTTTTTTCATCGCTGGAGTCAGTTCCGGCTTGCCATTAGGTCCCAGCTGAATGGCTTGGTCAAAACTATCGCCACTAATTCCTGATTTATCATAATAACCTTGTAGGAATTTATTCCAGCGTGGAATGGTTTCTTTATCCAAACTAAACACAAACTTATCGATAAATGGCAAGCGCTTGCCGGCATCTTGTAAATAGCCTTTGGCAAGATCGGTGGGCTCGCCCGTAGTTGGATAATATTCTTGATGAAAATTTGGGTTGCGGGATAATACCATTTGTTTATTAGGATTATTTTCACTGAGATAATACGGTCCAGTGCCAATGGGGTACCAATCCATGGAAATATTTTTTTGCTTTAATCCTGGTTGATTATAAAAAGCATCGGCCTCCCAAGGTACAGGGGCAAAAAATGGCATGGCAAGCCAATATAAAAACGGCGGATATTTACCTTTAATGGTGATGCGGTAATGGTAGCGCCCTAAGGTTTTTACGCCCTTTAAAGGGTATTTGCGCAAATCAATATTAAGCGCTGAATTGTTAATGGCTTGTAATTTTTTCGCATAATCTTTTAGACCAATAATGTGTTTACTCATTAAATTTAAAATCGGTGAATTTAATTGTGGTAAGGCTAGGCGCTTAATTTCATGCACATAATCATCGGCAGTTAATTCGCGAGTGCCATTCTTTTTAAAGTCAGCGAATTTGTGAATGTTAGCAATTTGTTGGCGGGTTAAGTGATGATATAAATAATGGCCTTGCGTATCTTTTGCCAAGGCGGGATGGGGTTGATAATAAATATTGGGTTTAATATAAATATCGTATTGACTGTAAGCAACATCTTTTGCTGGTGCATTATCAGCCAAGACCTTGCCGGTTTTATCAAGGTAGGTGACCGTTGGTGGTTGAGTAGTGGTAAGTGGCACTAACTTAAACGGCCTTTGTAGATAATGATATTGTAGTGGCGGTTCATAGATCTGGGCTAGAAATAGGGTTTCATCGGATGAGTAGGCGCGTGCGGGGTCTAAGGTTTTGGGCGGCCCGCTAAAGGCACCAAAGCGAATATTCTGCTGGCTGTTTAAGTGTGGATTATTCCAGGATTGGGCAAAGCTGATATTCAGCACTAACAATAATAGTATAAAATAAAGTCGCATCCTGGCTCGCATTATTGTAAGGTAGAGACCCTTAGTTTAGCAGATTTAATAGCATGCTCACATCCAGCGATTGGCAACAACAATTACGTGAGGTCGTGACTGATCCTGCAGAGTTGCTCAGCTTATTACAACTACCCGTGTCAATACTGGATGATATCATGGCAGCCGGGCAAACGTTTAAATTGCGCATACCACGCAGTTTTATTCAGCGCATCAAACCAGGCAACTTTAAAGATCCACTATTATTGCAGGTTTTGCCACAGGTGGATGAATTAATTTCAATGCCAGGTTACAGCCCCGATCCGTTACAAGAACAAGCCGCTTCGCCAGTGCCTGGATTATTGCATAAATATTTCGGCCGAGTGTTATTAACTATGGCTGGCAGTTGCGCGGTGAACTGTCGCTATTGTTTTCGACGCAGTTTTCCTTATCAAGCCCATATTCCAGATCAAGCGGCTTGGCAGAAAATTTTAAATTATATTGCTAATGATTC
>JAHZKQ010000197.1 GCA_022600315.1 Gammaproteobacteria bacterium | reverse complement strand
TTGTTGTTCGTAATCAAAATCAACCGAACCACGCAAGCCACGAATAATAAATGTCGCTTTTTCTCTTAGCGCACACTCTATCAATAAATCATTAAAACTAATCACTTCGACTTGAGGATATTCTGTCAACGCTTGCTTACATAATTGTAGGCGTTTTTCCAAAGAAAAATATGGGTTTTTGTGTTCACTGGCGGCAACGGCTATGGTTAACTTTGGAAATAACTTTAAGGCACGAACGACCAGATTCATATGACCATTGGTGATGGGGTTAAAGGTCCCTGGATAAATGGCTCTCATGCTAACGCTCCCAAATCAATCGACTCGACCAATTTTAAACCATTAGCAGGGCAGTTGGCTAGCTTTTGCCTAAGATAAATACCATCATTGAACTGTAAGTCCGGCGCAATTTCAAATAAGGGATATAATACAAATTCACGCTCAAACATCGCATAATGCGGTAATGTTAATTCCGGCGCTGTTAGTACTAAATTGGCATATAGTAAAATATCGAGATCTAAAGTGCGCGGCCCAAAGCGTCTATCACGCTGGCGCTGCTGAAGATTTTCAATGTATTGCAATTGCTGCAACAATTCCGACGCGTTAAAAGTCGTATTAATTTTAGCAACCGCATTAATAAAATCAGGCTGCTCGGTAACTCCATGCGGCCGACTCTGATAAAGCCCAGAACAAGCTAATAAATCAATTTGCGGTAGATTAGCAAGTGCTTTTAAAGCCGATTTAATTTGACTTCGAGGGGAATTTAAATTACTCCCTAAACCTAAATACGCCAGCAAAATTAACTCCCACGCGGGCGCTGTTGAAATTCCTCAATCATTTGACAGCGCTTGGTATTATTCGCCGCCATAAATTTTCTCCACCAATCAATTTGGGCTTGATAAGGCTCACCAGCTTTTACCCGTAAGTCCAAAAAATCAAATGCGGCACGAAAATAGCGATGACCAAAGGTTCGCCATAAGCGGTTTGTTCGACGTGAAATTAAATAGTACTGCAATACCCAAACCGCGCGAATCATCGAGGTAAAACGCTTAGGAATCATCACAATATCAACCTGATCACGCACCACATCTTCAACCGCATGATGCATTGCCTGAGAAAAACGCATTGCTTTAGATTGTGCTTGCGCTAAACGCTGTTGCAAGGCTGGCCACAATATAATTGCAAATAAAAATCCTGGATTAATTGAAGCATTTTTTGCAACCCGTACATCGGTGGCGTGCATCGCCAATTGCAGTAAACTTTTTTGCTGGCTAAAGTTAGAATCCAGCAACGCCGCCGCCGTTAAAGGGAATAATACATCCAGGTAATCATACTTCAATAACCTTTGAAAAGTAGAACAAGCATGGCCTTTAAAAAATAATTTTAATACTTCATCAAACACTCGCGAAGGTGGTACATGTTGCAATAAGTGTTTTAATGCCAGCAGAGGTTTCTCAGTATTTTCTTCAATCTTAAATTCTAATTTTGCCGCCAAACGGATAGCACGCAACAAACGCATCGGGTCCTCATGATAGCGTTGAGCAGGATCGCCAATCATGCGTAATTGCTTGCGTTTTAAATCTAGCATTCCGCCGGTATAATCAAGCACTGAAAAATCTTGGATATTGTAGTACAAGGCATTGATGGTGAAATCACGCCGCCAGGCATCTTCTTCGATAGTGCCATACGTATTATCGGAGCGAATCATTTTCGGTAATTCATCGTCCTCGGCAGCATCCTTGGTTTGCTCTTGGCTATTCGCACGAAAAGTTGAAACTTCGATAATTTCATCATGAAAGAAAATATGCACCAACCGAAATCGCTTACCAATGATTCGACTATTGCTGAAAAGTTCGCGTATCTGCTCAGGCAAAGCATCGGTTGCGATATCAAAGTCTTTGGGTTTAAGTTTCAGCAGAATATCGCGTACCCCGCCACCCACTAAAAAAGCTGCGTAACCTGATTTTTTTAGCCGGTACAACACTTTAAGTGCATGCGGACTAATCTGAGCACGAGAGATTTTATGTTGCTGGCGCGCCAGCACCACAGCAGCGCCACGCTTTCTCTGTTTAAACTTAGAACGCAAGCGGCGCCATAATTTATCGGTTAACACAATGTAAACTCTGCCCGGTTAGCTTAAGAAATATTGCCATGATCGCATAACCACATGGATAATCAAGTCTGGAAAACTTAAAACCACAAGCAGTTCGCATTCTGACTAACGAAGGCTATAATGCTAGGCTTGATATTAACTTTGCTCCCTTCGTCTAGTGGCCCAGGACGTCGCCCTCTCACGGCGAAAACAGGGGTTCGAGTCCCCTAGGGAGCACCAACTAAACAAGGAAGCATCTCATGACAGTTAAAGTTTTTCCATATGCCTACGGAAATGCAGCCGGAAATACAGGTTGTGCCGATGGCCCAGCCCACTTGCGCGACTCTAGTATCTTAAAAGAACTGCCCATTAAGCTAGATTTTCAAAAGCTCCTCAGTGACAAAGATACTAAACGTTATTTAGATGCGCTTAAAACTGTTGCCAAACTTTCTAATCAGCTTGCCAAGTTAAGTTATGCGGCAACTTTGCAACAACAAGCTTTTTTAACTTTAGGTGGCGACAATACTTGTTCGATTGGGACTTGGGCTGGCGCCGCCAATGCCTTAACCGAGCACGGCGATTTAGGTTTACTGTGGCTTGACGCACATATGGATAGCCATACTTTTGATACCACACCCTCGGCAAATATTCATGGCATGCCACTGGCTGCCTTGCTGGGCTTTGGTCATGAGCTTTTAACTTCAGTGCATATGCCAGAGATTAAATTAAAACCTAAAAATGTCGTCTTGATGGGCATTCGCTGCTATGAAGCTGATGAAGCAGCGCTATTAGAAAAATTAGGCGTGAGAGTATTTTATATTGAAGAAGTGCAAGAGCGTGGCCTACATGCATGCATGCAAATGGCTATTCGACACATTACTGCACACACTGCACGCTTTGGCGTCATGCTCGACCTTGATGTGATTGCACCCAGCGAAGTCCCTGCAGTTGGCACACCAGTGAAAAATGGCATTAAAACTAAAAATTTATTACCAGAGCTTGAAATTTTAGGTCAACATGAAAAATTTGTTGGCGCAGAAATTTGTGAGTTTAATCCACACTTAGATGTTGAACAAAAAACTGAAGTGGTTATCGCCCAATTGATTAATGCACTATATGGCAAGCCGGCATAGTAAATTACAAAGCAATAAGGTTTGATAAATAACTGCTATCTAGCATTAAATCATCGGCAATACTGACACTGTGCTGACTACCAATGACGGTTATTTCTGTGTTAGGTGCTACAGCAACATTATTTAATTCCAATGCCGCATTACCATCAACAACATCATCTAGCACGCTCAGATCAACCGCCAATAAATAGGAGCTTGGACTATATAAAGATTCCATACCTTCAATATGACCAACGGCAAGCGAATCAAAAAATAAAGCATGATCGATATAATGACTAGACTCCGATTCGCCGGCAGGATTTTGTGGCCATTGCGCCTGCTCTTGATCTCGTCCAAGTATTAATTGATTAATATTATCAAAATTAATTAAACCACTTAATTCACTGATATCTGTTTCTTGTGCCACCCATTGACTTGTTAATTTTGGTTCAAATAATAACGGTACATCACCCACTCCCGAGGAATTAATTGGATTGGAGAAATCACCAATCACTACATGACTTGAAAAATTTGGAAAGATAAACGTCCAATCGCCAAGGGGGAAAATAGTTTCAACTAAATTAAAACTATTTTTTAAAAAAGACAATGCATCATGATAAAAATCAGTAACGTGATCAAACACGGTATCTATTTTAACTGCTGCACTGTTATCTGATTGACTCATCTTACAAACCCCAAATTATGTACTCATCTGCACTCAAGCTATGTACTCACGGTGAATATAGTACATTACTGACCTTTTTGCCACATTAAATATTGTTTTAAATCAATGAGATATAATTTAATTCGCCGCAAAAACTGGCGGAATCTTCTTTACCAGCTCCATACGCGCGGCCACGCAACTGCCGGATAAGGCGAAGCCTTGCAACTGTTGAGTTTGATCATAGAATTCAGCACGCCAATTTAAACCTTCACCCTGGTATTGCCATTGTCCTTCACTACTAATTGGCGGTGGCACGGCAACAACTGGGCACAACGGAGTTTTAATAACCACTGGCATACAAGGATAATGTACTTGCTCGCTATGGCCATTTAATATTTTCGCCAATGCACGTGCAGCTTGCAATAAAGGCGCAACATATTGCTGTACTTGGCCACTCACCTCGGCACAATCGCCCAAGGCATAAATATTTTTAATATTGGTTTGCAAATAACGATCAACCACAATGCCACGATCAACTTTGATGCCAGCAGCTTTTGCCAAAGCAATATGCGCCCTTAAACCAATGGCTGCTAATACACCATCGACTTTAACCATCTTGTCATTATCTAACTGCACGCTGGTATGATTTTTTTCGCTATGCACCGCTGTCGCCGCCTGTGATAAATACCAATTTATACCTGCTTTAGCAAAAGCGGTTTCTACCACTCGACCAATTTTTTCCGGAACCAGTTTAGGCAGTGGATAAGGGTCCGGTGAAATAATACTGACTTGATGCTTTGCAGTTAATAAATCATTGGCAAATTCACAGCCGACTAAGCCCGCCCCCAATACCGCAATATGATTTTTTGCTGCTAGCCAAGCATGAAACTCGCGGTAGTCAGTTAAATTATTAATGGAGCGAATATTCTCAACCCCACTGCCGGTTACCGGCAGATTTAATTTATCTGCGCCAACAGCTAAAACTAATTTTTTATAATAAATATCGCCATCACTGGTTGATAAACTATTTTGCTTAGTATTAATTGCCTTAACTTTACAATGCACTTTAATCGATGCATCCAACTCATCTGCCATGGTTTGCATCGACTTCATAATTAATTTGGCTGGTGCTTGGGCTTTAGTTAGGGCATTGGATAACATTGGTTTAGAATAAAATACCCCATCATCTGCAGTGATTATTGTTAATGGCGTATCAGCATCAAGCTTACGCCATTCACGAGCTAGCATATAACCGGCTAACCCTGTGCCAATAATCACTAATCCTGCTTGCATTTTAATAAACCCTCACTAAATTCATGCACCGCATTAACTAATACTGCCACGTTTTCTGGCGGTGTATTTGGTATAATACCATGACCTAAATTCACTATATGTCCTGGCTTATCGCCAAAATCCGCTAATAATTTTTTAACTGTGGCTCGAATTTTCTCAGGCTTAGCAAATAGTAATAGCGGGTCTAAATTTCCTTGCAAGGCGACTCTATCGCCGACCCGACGATGCGCATCACCAATATTTATCGTCCAATCCAAGCCCATTGCATCACAACCACTATCGGCAATATATTCTAACCATTGACTTGCTCCTTTAGTGAAAAATACTACAGGAATTTTTTCACCATTATGATCGCGCTTTAAAGCTTCGGCAATACGCCGCAAATAGTGTAATGAAAAAGCTCGATAATTATCCGGAGTTAATAAACCACCCCAAGTATCAAACAACATAATCGCTCGCGCACCAGCTTCAATCTGAGCATTTAAATAATCAATCGTAATCTCAGTGATGCGCATTAATAATTGCTGCAAAAATTCTGGTTGCTGATAAAGCATTTGTCGAATCACTGGAAATTGTTTACTGCCCTGGCCTTCCACCATATAACAGGCTACCGTCCATGGGCTGCCCGCAAAACCAATTAATGGCACACTGCCATCAAGCGCAGTAACGGTTTGCCGAATCGCACTCATTACATAGCTTAAATCTCGCTCCACGGTGATCGGCTGCAAACGTTTTAAATCTTGCGGTCCGCGAATCGGCTCAGCAAATACTGGGCCCTGGCCCGCCACAAATTCCAACGACATTCCCATCGCCACCGGAACTGTTAAAATATCACTAAAGATAATCGCCGCATCCAAAGCATAGCGCCGTAGTGGCTGCAATGTTGCCTCCATGGCAAGCTCAGGAGCTTGGCAAAACTCAATGAAATTTGGCACCTTAGCCCTTAAGGCTCGGTATTCTGGCAGATAACGCCCTGCTTGGCGCATCACCCAAACCGGCCTTTGAGCCGTTGGCTGACGTAATAAGGCACGAATTAAACAATCATTTTTAAGTTTAGTCATGGTAAAACCCTTGCTGAAATGGCACCATTGTAAGATGTGAATTGGCCGCTGGCAAATACATTGAAAACCACCCAGGAAGCAAACATGTCACTGCCCATTAAACTTGATGCCTCTTTAAAAGCCCACAATAGTTTTGGGGTGGATTGTCAGGCCCGCTATTTAGCACAGATTGGCAATAGCACCGATCTGTCTGCGATATTAAATCAAACTGAATTTAAAGGCCTTGAAAAATTAGTTTTAGGCGGCGGCAGTAATATTTTATTCACCGAGAACTATCCAGGATTGATTCTAAAAATTGAAATTCCCGGGATTGATATAGTGAATGAAAATTCCGAATACATTTTTTTAAAGGTTGGTGCTGGAGTGAACTGGCATGAATTTGTAAATTATTGCCTTAAGCACAATTATGCTGGAGTTGAAAACTTAAGTTTAATTCCGGGCACTATAGGTGCCGCCCCTGTTCAAAACATTGGCGCCTATGGCGCTGAGCTGGCAGATATTTTTGTAAGCTTAACCGCAATTGATTTGATCACCGGGAAAATAAACGAGTTTGATAAAATGGCTTGTCAATTCAGCTATCGCGATAGTTATTTTAAACAACATAAAAATCGCTATATCATTACTGATGTCACCTTACAATTAAATAAAAAACCCAAGCTCAATACCCACTATGCCGCCATTAATGAAACACTAGCGGCGATGCAAATCAAAAAGCCTAGCATAAAAAACGTGAGCGATGCGATTATTAAAATCCGCCAACAAAAGCTTCCCGATCCCAGCACCATTGGCAATGCCGGCAGCTTCTTTAAAAACCCGATTATCTCAAAGACTCAATTTGAAAAACTACTTAATGCGCACGCTGAAATTCCGCATTATCCCACCGAAGATAAAATTAAAATTCCTGCTGTCTGGTTAATTGAGCAGTGCGACTATAAAGGTAAACGTTATGGTGAGGTTGGCATCTATAAAAACCATGCCGTAGTCTTAGTGAATCATGGTGACGGCTCAGGGCAACAAATAAAAGACTTGGCTTTAGAAATACAAGCCGAAATTTTTAAACGTTTTACAATCAAGTTAATACCGGAAGTTAATATTATCTAAAAACCCAGGCATTGTCATACCGTGGCTTGACCACGGCATCCAGATGACGGAGTTAGCTTTGTCATACCGTGGCTTGACCACGGTATCCAGATGACGGAGTTAGCTTTGTCATACCGTGGCTTGACCACGGTATCCAGATGACGGAGTTAGCTTTGTCATACCGTGGCTTGACCACGGTATCCAGATGTCATCCCGGATCAAGTCCGGGATGACAGCAGGAGAGCCAAGCTCGACGAGCCATTGCCCGAAATAAAGATTTAAATATTAACGCGGCATTCTTTTATCGGTACTGCCTTTTAAAAATAAATTATAATTGTCGACTGGCTTTTCAGCCGACTGCACTTGAGGTAGTTTACAATGCGTTAAAATAAACTGCAATTCTGCAATTGCCCTTGCTTGCTGTAAAGCATGCAGCAGCCTATCATCTAAATAACGGGCCATAATCTGTAAAATATGCGGCAACACATAACGGAAATTTGCTTGATACTGAACTGCAAATTCAAGGTATTCCAATGCCATTTGCCGATGATCAATGTCGGTTATATTTGCAAAGAAATATGGATTAGATAAAATCGCATCTGCCGACATTACCCCATCCGCTTGTGTGTACGCCAGGCAGCGCTCAATATCAGCAAACTCGTGAATATTACCGTTAGCAATCACAGGGATATCTAATGCAGCTTTTACCGCTTTAATTTGCTCCCAATCGGCCGGTTCTTGATTCATCTTCGCAGTTCGATTTCGACCGTGTACGGTTAATAACGAAGCCCCGGCTCGCTGAATTAATTCAGCGTATTGCAAAGTTAAATTAACATCATCAAAAATTCTAATTTTACACC
>JAHZKQ010000196.1 GCA_022600315.1 Gammaproteobacteria bacterium | reverse complement strand
GTTAGATGTGGGTCGAAAGTTTTCGATGGCAATAGAAGGGCTTGTCAATAAAAGTACTCACTCATCTGATGCGATGCGTGTTTTTCGGGTTAATGAGTTGATCCGAAATATTGCTGAATCCAATGATATTGATGTGGTTATTATTGATTTAAGCCCTAGTGCTAATGACTTAAATTCAGTGCTTTTAATGATTTCAGACTTTGTTTATTCAACTTTAACCCCAGAGCCTTATAATGATCATGCTGTTACCAGTATGACTGAAATTGTAAAAACTTGGGCAGCAAACTTTCAGTCTGCATATGATTTTGATCAGGAAGAAAGAGGTGGGTTGCGTGCAATCTCATCGGCACCTAAAAGTATTGGTTTTATGTTGCAGCGAGTATTTAAAAAATCGGGTGATTTTTCCGGCGCTGCCAAGGAAATTTTAGGGGAGATAGTGCAATTATTCCGAGCTGAACTTGCTGGAGCACTAAAGGATGCGGGCATGTATCCGGAATATGGTATTTATGGAGTTGATAAGTCAACTTTTGAGCTCGATCCCAAAAAAATTGGTACCGTTTCTAGGTTTACTGATCCTGAAGAGAGAAGTGTAATGACTGGGGCACCAATTGTATGGGATGCAAGGTTTTCACGTCAGGAGCGAGATTTTAATCGTATATTATCTCATGCGATGGCGCATGCGTTTGTGCATGACGCGAGGGTGCCTGAAAGGCTTAAAGAAATTTTTCGAAAAATCTCTAAGGAACATGAAGAAGTTGAAGAAGATTTTGAGCAAAAATGGTCGAACGAATTTGGGAAAAGGCTTAGAAAATTAAGCTATAAGGACCGAGTTAAGCTAATAGCTAAGAGTTACTATAAAATTGATGTGCTTGATATGCTATTATTCGTTCGCAATATACGTGCGCATTTTTTACAGCAAGCATCTTCTGGTGATAAATATACAATAAATGATTATGGTGTGTTTATTGCCGATCCTTGCTTTGTCTATGAAGATAATCTTGCCAGCTTTGGAACGCAGTTGTTGCGGGAAATGGATGGATTGTATCAGACATCCAATATGGAAAGTGGTCAGGTATTTCGATATTTTATTATTCCGATATTACACGAGAATCAATGGTATTGTTTGCGGGTTGAAATTGATCATGACAAGAACCAATTAAGTATTTTATTTGATGACCCTAGTGGTCGCCCGCAAGCAGAAGGTTCAGCTAAAGGTAGTCGATTAAAGGATGCAATTGGGAAAAAATTCTCTAACACAATACTTAAGGCTACTGTGCTTGCTGCTAAAAAATATGTCGGGTCGCTCCAAGGAAATCGCCATTGGTCTAGACAACACTTTGCATCAACAGCGTTTTTATTTAAGCGCTTAGATCAACAGGGTTGCGAGCCTGGAGGTTGTCAGTTTAATGATACAGATAGCGGTGTAGTGGTGATTGCTAATATGGAAGAATATATTGGCTATGGCAAGGGGGATAAAAAACACTTCAGAAGAACTGTAGATGGTAGAATTCAGTTGCGCTCTAATCGCGAGTATGAATCGGTGGCAAAAGTTTATGAGCTGAAAAGTCAAATTAAAAGATTAGCAGATGATTTAAGAATGGATGTGGTGGTGGAAAAAGCAGCGGGTTCATCAGCAGCCAGTGTGCCGCTTTTATATACTCATGTTGCTGGTTTTTCTGCAGATTCTAAATCAAAACCAGCTAAGACTGAAGTGAGCTCTCCATCGGTAATGCAGTATCGTGCTAAATTAGCGAGACTGTATGGGGATCTAGAAGAGCAGTTTGGTGAAATAATAAAGTCTTCGCAATGGATGGCGAGTAATGCAGCGGCGAGAAAGTCATATGTCGATAATGCGAATTTATCTTTAAGCCGCATCCTGCAAAATTATATTAAGGATTGCGTGGCCTATTTTATAAATAGAGATCCCTACATGGTTAGCCATTTAATTTCTTTGGCTATATATCGAACTTATACTGGGGCAAAGAAAAGAAAAACTTTACTACCAAAAGATCAGCCGTTTAGAGATGATGTGTTAAAAGAAGTGCTTCGATTGCTGGAGGTTCTAAATAGCAAAAGACATCGCTCCTCAGATGCTCATGAATATAAGGATCATGCCTTAGGATGGCAGCCAGTATTTGAGAACTTTTTAGTTCTATTTACAGGTGTTGAGAAGAATTATCGGCAAAATCTTTACGGTTTAGAGCCTTACCAATCATCACCGAATGTTATTACTGATAGTTTATTTGAGGCGGTTGCTATTTTGCTAGCCGATGGGCGCAAGGCGGGTCAATTGCGTGATGCTGTTTGCAACATGATTGGTCGAGATCTAGTGACAAGAGCCGATTTAGAAAAGCATCAACCAGGTGTTATTATTGATGACTACGCCTCTAATATGCGAAAAACTACTACATCGGCAAGCGCTTTTGAGTTACGTGTTTTAGCTGGATTGCTTAAGCGGCCGATTGTAGTTTTGGGAATTAATAAAAAAGGCCATCGTATTTTTGGTGATGCTCATTCAGCTGAGCCAATTTTCTTGCAGTTGCAGGCGGAGAATTATTATGCACCGTTATTTGTTCCACAAGGCAAAGATGCTCAAGCAATTTTAGCTGAGGTGATTGTGGATGCCAGCATTAACGATATGGACGCGGTGAAATATCAATCACATCGTCAGCATTATGGTTTGCAGATTAACAGAAAACTTTATATTGCGGGTAACTGTTTATTTGAAGCTGTGGCCAGGGGCGTTGGTGAAGTGACCGAGCGCCAGGTTAAAGTAAAATCAAAAGCTCTGCGGCAACTGGCGGTGGATCAGATTGTTGGTAATAATGATTTGTGTGATCGAATTGAGGCGGGTGTTAATATTGAGCGGTTACGGCTAAATTCAGGCTCGGAACACTATACTGACCTTCAGGATTATATAACAAAAATGTCACGTGATATGACCTGGGGTACGCATATTGAGTTGGTGGCTTTAAGCCATGCTTTACAAAGACCAATTGCATTAGTTACACCTGGAAACACATATGATCATATTTATGGTGACGAGTATGATGATACACAAGCAATTTTTTTAACTTATAATGGCAATAATCATTATGACGCTTTAATTCCAAACGATGATGCAGCAAGAAGTGTGGCGATTGCGCAGATTAGGCAGCATCAAGATACTATGCAAGCGCGTCGAACTTTAGCGATCAAGCGCCGTAAAAAAGCTTCTTCAGTGCCGCCTGTTTCAACATCTGCCTCAGGTTCCGCAAACAATAAGCGCACGGTGTCACAGGCAGGGCTTGAAGTATCTTCTCCTGTAACACGTAGTCAGTCTCGTAGCCCAGTCCTTAGATTAGGGATATTGAGTCAGCAACCACCAGCGGCAAGCCAATCTGATGATAAAGAAGTTTCAGGTATGTCAGCGGGGAATAGATAACTTTTGGTGAGGGTTGGTTTGTGGTGTGAGTTAAGACGGGGGGAAAGTGGCTTTCCCCCCGAGCCCCCCAGCATGGATAACCTGCTGCGCAGGTTAATTAATAATTAAATATTCCGCCAATAGCCTGAGGTGATAGGATAACGTCGGTCTTTGCCAAAGGCGCTTTGAGTAATGCGAATGCCTACTGGCGATTGGCGGCGTTTGTATTCATTTAGATTGATTAATTTAATGATTTGGCTCACAATTTTTTTATCAAATCCGGCTTGATAGATTTCTTCGGGTGATTTATCTTCGTTAATATAAAGTTCTAAAATGTCATCGAGTATTTTATAGGCTGGTAAGGTGTCTTGATCGCGTTGGTTTTCAGCCAATTCTGCAGATGGCTCGCGTTCAATTACACGCGCTGGAATAACCTCATTGGTACTATTGCGATATTCAACCAGTTTGTAGACTAAAGTCTTAGGAATATCTTTTAATAACGCAAAGCCACCGGCCATATCACCATATAAAGTCGCATAACCTACGGCGTACTCGCTGCGATTGCCGGTACATAAAACCATATCGCCAAATTTATTCGATAAGGCCATTAGTAAATTGCCTCGGATTCGTGACTGAATATTTTCTTCGGTTTTATCGCTGTCTTTATCTTGAAAGAGCGGTTTAAGCGCGGTTAAATAAGTTTTAAAAATCGGTTCAATATCGATAGTCTGATAGTTAACTCCAAGTTTTTTCGCTTGGGCTTCAGCGTCTTCAATGGACATTTTTGCGGTATAACGACTTGGCATCATGACTGCGGTGACATTTTTAGCGCCCAGCGCATCGCTAGCAATAGCCAAGGTTAATGCCGAATCAATTCCGCCCGATAAGCCTATAATAACGCCTTTAAATTGATTTTTTTTCACGTAATCATGACAGCCTAAGACTAAAGTTTTATAAATATTCTCTTCGCTGGTTAAGTGCGGCGGCAAAGTTTGCGGGGTAATTTTAATGGGTTTTTCAAGAGTCACTTCGATCGCCATATAGTCTTCTTTGTAATAGGCAGCCTGTTGTACGCGTTCACCTTCAGCACTAACGACCATCGAGCCGCCATCAAACACTAATTCATCTTGACCACCGACTAAGTTGCAATAGACTAATGGCACGTTCACTTCATGGGCGCGTTCAATTAACATAGTTTCGCGAGCGCGAACTTTTTTAAAGTCATACGGTGAGGCATTGGGGCTTAAAATAATTTGGGCGCCGGCTTTAACGGTAGAGGCGCTGCATTTGGGGTACCAAATGTCTTCGCAAATGACAATACCGATTTTAAGACCTTTATAGTCCACTACACAATCTTTTTTGCCGGGGGTAAAGTAGCGCTTTTCGTCAAATACCGTATAGTTTGGTAAGTCGCGTTTGTCGTAAGTGGCAATGATTTTACCTTTGTCAATAAATGCGGCGCGATTATAAAATTGATCTTTTTCACAGGCCGGATAGCCAATAATCATCGCGACATCATTAACGGCAGTAAGAACTTCCTGTAAAGCTTTTTCCGCGCGGGCATAAAACCCACGTCGAAATAATAAATCTTCCGGCGGATAGCCTGATAAAGCTAATTCTGGGAATAAAATAATATCGGCATTGAGTTTATCGCGCGCGTGTTCAGCGGTTTTAATAATTAATTTGGCATTGGCTTTAAGATCACCAACCGTTGGGTTAATTTGTGCGGCGACAATATTGAGTTTTTTCATGATTCGTTACCTTATTAATAATGCGGCTACTACCTCTCGGCCTTCGCTGCTTAATGCGACGAAGGTTCGGCAGGCGGCGGCGGTGTCCATGCATTCAACACCAATTTGGCGTTGATATAAATCAGCCAATAAACTTGCTGGCAGCAGATTAAATTTTTTGCCAGTGCCAAGTAGAACCATTTTTGGACTGAGCGAAGCGAGCCGCTGAAAATCTTCGGTGGTTAGTTCACTGACAGTTTGCGGGCGCCAATCATCGATTAGCTGATGGGCTGAGACAATCAGGCTTTGATGATACTCACGATCATTCACCTTAATCATTCCATCCTCATATGCTTTAATCTGATAGCTGCCGTCGGCTTGGTCTTCACTGATAATCATCGAATTATCATACCAGATTTAATCAATCGGCGTAGAGAGGGTAAAGTATTCTTAGCCCTTAAGGTTAACTTAATGTTTTAAATGGAAATTTCTTTGACAGCCTAGGGGAAGTTTTATAAGCTAGCACGCGTAGCTTGGCGTCTAATTCACCACCCTTAAAGAGGTCCCTTTATGTCACGTGTTAGCGAAATTTTAAGAAAGAAAGTCCAAGAAGATGAAAAGCAAGTTGCTGGTTATGAGACCTTCCTAAAGGCCCAACTCGATCAAGTCCGTGGTGATGAAAAAGTGGTGGTGCATATCACCGACCCGCAGATTGATTTTACGGTAAAAGAAACCGTGTTGTCAGCTGCAAGTGTATCTGCTGCATCAGCACCATCAGGTGGCGGGAATGATTCAGAAGAAGAGAAAGAGGAAGTAGCAGTAGCAGCAGCAGCCTCTGAAACTAAGCCCTATAAAGCTAAGCTCTATGCCCAAAACGGCGAAAATGTGATTGTCGCCAATATTGCTTTATTGCGCGCCATTCAAAAATTAGCTGCAGATGATGCTTATCAGGAAAAAGTAAGAAGTAATTTAATCCTTGAATTAACCCGCGATACTCATCGGTCGCCTGATACTCGATCAGAGGCTGAAATAGCACAATTACAGCAAGGGCATAGTGAAGAAGAATGTAAAGAATTTCTTGCTGAAGAAGCGCAAGAGCTTAAAGACAGTAATCCTGCAGAAGGCAGTTTCGGCGAGCATTGCATAGTTAATACTCCCGGAGTAAATTTCCCGCAAGAATTACAAACAGAGCTTGGTAAAGTTAAAGGCCAAGTTAGTGAATACAGAGAATTTGGTAAAATTACTTTTTCGCCAAAGTCGGCGCGTTTATTAGATCGAAAATTGAATTTAGCTGAGTTGCCTGACCCTGGCGAGCCAATTTTTCAAGGCGGTGAAGGTAAAAGTTATAAGGAAATCGTTGCAAAAGAAAAACTACAGGTTAAAAAATATATTGTCTCGGGTATTTGTGGTGAGGTTTGTGTTGAAGCTGAAATTGATTATTTATTAGCGCAAGGTGTTGCTCCACAAAGTATCTCTTTATTAATGCCTGCCACGCATTTTCTTTTTGAAACAAGTATTACGCGAGTTGTTAAAAAGTTTTCACGCCTGGGTGTGCATATTGAGCGTTTAGATATAGCTGAAGCTAAGAAGCATGTTCTGGGGGATATGCAAGCGTCTTTGCCAAGAAAAGTCACTGTAGAAAACAGCAAGATTAAGGTTGCCATTAACCTAGATGCGGATGCTGATAGTAAGGCTGAAGAGGCCGAAAGTAAGGATGCAGTAGCAGTGCAAATTGCTGGCACGATAATGACCGGCTCCTTGCCGATCACTAACTTGCATCTGTTGGCTAATGCGTTTGCTAGTGGACAATTAAAATCAAGCGACAGAATCATTGGGCTTAATGACCGTAGGTTTATTGAGCTTGCTAAAATTCTATCAAAATCAAAACAAAAGGCTAAAGATTTTGCGAATGCGTCTTTATTGCCTTATGTGGTAGCCAGGCTGGGTGAAATTAAGCGTCTGATTGTTAATGGCAATAGCAATTGGGATTGTTGTTCAGCTCAGGCAGTCACTTACACGGAACTAAAGCAGCAATATGCTGAAAACTTCGAGGAACCTGAAGGACCTTTGTATATCGAAACGATTGCCAAAGCAAAAGAAGCAGAAGAAGCAGAAGAAGCAAAAGAAGCAAAAGAAGTAGAAGCAGCAGCGAAAGCAAAATTTAATGATAACACTGAGATTGATAAAAATTATTTGGAGGGACTGTATACATGGTATCAAAAGCAATCAACCACGGTTAGAGAACGCTTATTTATTCAATTTTATTCTCAGAAATATTTTAGTCTTGCTGAGGGTTATGAAACACTATTGTTAAATGAGTTGGTTGAATGGATTCGTGGGAAGTTGCAAACCTGGTTTAACACTCAGTCTCCAGAAGACCAGGCCGAACATAAAGGTACGGTCGAAGGGTTTTTAAATAATCTTTATCGAATATTAACTGGCGAAGATAGTGATAAAGATTCCGCTGATGCTGGCACAGTTATTAAGGGTATTACTCGGGCAATCGCAGAATTTAAAGAAAAGATAGGCAACGATAATGTTTTTGGCCATCAATTTAAAAATATCGAGACCGAATGGAATAGTTTAGATGCAAAGACATTTGGCTTAAAGCTACATCAGCGTGTGGTGGACTTATTAGAAAATTTAAAGGATCCCAAGCATCGTTTTGGTAAATTGCTAACAGGTGGAGATTCGGTGCCTGATTTAATCCAAGAATCCCAGCAGCCGCTGGCGCTAAGCTGTGAAGTTAGCGAAGAGGCTCAAACTATTTCAGTCAGTAATAAACGCGTACCATTGCCTTTAATCACCGCAAATGGAATGTTATTTGCTAATGCAAAAAGTGTAGAAGATGGCGTAAAGCATGTGCCACGTCGTGAATATTCTCGCGATGCTAGCAACAGCCTTGGCAAGTGCCCACATCAAACCGTGATTATTCCGTCGCAAGAGATTGTACTTCAAGAAGGCGATATTGGTGTTAATGGTTTTGAGCATGCAAAGGAAGCGCACTCTGTCTCTACCATCGAAACCATTTACGATGAGGCGACTCAATCATTTAAAGCCGGTTTGCCACATTTTATCATGCCTAATCGCATTAATTTACAAACCGCAACAACCATTGATAAAGGTCATCAAGTGGCAATTATGGGGTGGTATAAAGAAGCTGGTAAATATATTGCGGTGCAATATGATGTAACGCTTGAAACAGGTGATAGAGTGGTTTCGCTGCACTCACTTAAGGATTTATTAAATGGGGTGATGGGTAAAAAAGATGTAGAAGGTGGTGCAGAAGAGGATGTTTTAGGAGATTATTCTAGAAGAGGCCGCTATCAAGCCCAATTCCAAATCGACCAACTCCCTGGCTTGCGGGCGGCATTAATCACGCAAGTTAATGAGTTACACGCAGAGGAATTTAAAGCCTTATTAAATAACGCGACCGATAAAGCACAATTATTAGTGGATATGTTGCCGCATTTATCAGAAGCAAGAACGGCTGAGATTTCAAAAGAATTTTTAGAAAATATAATTAATGATCCAAAACTATCGCTTGAAAATTTAGGGAAAATCTATAAATTTTTTAGTTCTGCTAACGCAGAGGAATTGATTCGAACCTTATGCGATAGCATGAAGACTAAACTTACAGCAATAAATAAAGTGGTAGAACTATACAGTAAAGGTCGAATTCTTGTGCGTAAGCTTGCGGGGGTGGATAAAGATGCAGCGCTTGTCGATGTGAGGGAAAAAATTAATTTGGCGGTTGTGAAGGAAGAGGAAGAGGAAAAGGAAGAAGCAGTAGCAGCGCCTAAAAGCCCAAGCGATCTATTTAAACTTTACGAAAAGGCCCTAAAGATCGCGACGATGCATCGCACCGCATCAATATTTCGCGGTAATTATAACGCCGACACTAAGCTGGCGAAGCAGTTATGTCCACGCTCATTTTTTGGTACTCCAGAAGCAAAGACGGCTGTACCACTCGAACACCTAGAAACTGTAGCCGCATCAGCCGCCGCCGCTTAGTTGGATTACTGCGTTGCTATACAGCGATAAGTTTTATGCAGGGCTTAATCTCTGGATCCTGGATCAAGTCCGGGATGACAGCAGGAGAGCGGAGCTCGACGAGCCATTGTCCGGAGTAAAAGCCTTGCCTGAAGAAAAGATTGCCGCGCCCATTACACTCGTTCGTATATGATGATTTAGATTGACGCGCAAGGCCAGATTGACTAGAATAGCCATCCATTTATAACCTTGCTCCACCACGCGTTGCGTTGGGGGGCTTAATCCAAGAGGCAGTCTAATGCGACATTATGAAATCGTATTCTTAGTTCATCCCGATCAGAGTGCTCAGGTGCCAGCCATGCTGGAACGCTATCAGAAGCTGATCAGTGATGGTAAAGGCCAAGTGCATCGGCTCGAAGATTGGGGTCGGCGGCATCTGGCTTATCCAATCAATAAGGTCCACAAAGCGCATTATGTGTTAATGAACATCGAATGCAATCAAGACGTGCTCAATGAAATTGAATCAGCCTTTCGTTATAACGATGCGGTGCTAAGAAATTTAGTTTTAAAGTGCAAAGAAGCTATTACTAAATCCTCACCTTTTATTGGTGGCTCGGATGGTAAAGCAAAATCAGTATTGGGCATGGCAGCAAAAACCACTGAAGCCGTTGCCGAAGACACAGCAAATTAAGGGGTGAATCATGAGCAGATACTTTCGTCGTAAGAAATCTTGTTCGTTTAAAGGTAGAAATGCCAAAGTCATCGACTACAAAGATCTCGATACTTTGCGTGAATACATTATGGAATCTGGCCGCATTGTGCCGAGCCGAATTACTGGCACCAGTGCCAAGTATCAGCGTCAATTAGCCGAAGCGATTAAACGCGCACGCTATTTGGCTTTACTACCTTATTGCGATAGCCATTAGAGAGGAGAATAATCATGCAAGTTATTTTGCAGGAAAAAGTTGCGAATCTCGGTAATGTTGGCGATCAAGTCAATGTAAAGCCCGGTTACGCGCGGAATTTTTTATTACCGTTTGGTAAAGCCATCACTGCTACCGCTGACAATATCAAATTATTTGAAGCGCGTCGTGCAGAGCTTGAAAAGCGTGCTAGCGAAGTCTTGGCAACAGCCAAACAGCGCGGTGAAAAATTACAGGCATTAGCTATTACGATTACCACCCAAGCCAGTGAAGAAGGTAAATTGTATGGCTCAATTGGTCCAAGAGATATTGCTCAAGCGGCCACTAAAGCCGGTGTTGAATTGGCTAAAAGTGAAGTCAGTTTGCCTGAAGGTCCAATTCGCCTGATCGGTGAATACGATGTGCCTTGTCGTTTGCATAGCGAAGTGGCATTGACGGTAAAAGTGGCAATTAACGCCGAATAGCAATAACCGATTTAATCGTGTGGGAACGATAAGCCAGGTTTTATCAAATAAACCTGGCTTTTTTTTACTCGGGGTTGCGTCACCTGTCACCCTCGGGCAGAATTGACGGGCGACAAGGAGAAGCAAATTGGCAAATAAGCAATCAAACACAGTGGCGTTTAAGCCTCAGCCTAAATTACCACCGCACTCAGTCGAAGCCGAGCAATCAGTTTTAGGCGGTTTGCTATTAGATAATCGTAGCTATGATCGAGTCATGGAGCAGGTTAGTGGTGAAGATTTTTATCGTCCTGAGCATCGTTTGATTTTTAATGCCATTGGCGTGTTAGCCAGTCGTAATCAGCCGTTTGATGTATTAACGATTGCTGAAATTTTAAAACAAAACGATGAAATTACCGCCGCTGGTGGTGAAGCCTATTTATTTGAATTGGCGCAAAATACCCCGAGCGCCGCGAATGTTTCAGCTTATGCAGATATTGTCCGGCAACGCGCGGTATTGCGACAGTTAATTGAAACCGGCACTGACATTACCGATAGCGCATTTGATCCACAAGGTCGAGAAACCAAAGAATTGCTCGACACCGCTGAGCAATTAGTTTTTAAAATTTCCCAGCAGCATTCGCGTGGCGCAGGTCCGGTAAAAATTAGCACGTTGCTGGCGCAAACCACCGAACATATTGATCAGCTTTGTCGTTCGGATAGTTTATTCACCGGGATAGAAACGGGTTTCACCGAGTTTGATAAAATGACCTCGGGTTTGCAAAAAGGTGATTTAATTATTATTGCGGGTCGACCATCAATGGGTAAAACCATTTTAGGGATGAATATTGCTGAGTTTGCTTCCATTAAAGAAGAAAAACCGGTATTGGTCTTTAGCTTGGAAATGCCTAATGAGCAAATCACCATGCGGATGATGTCCTCTTGGGGCCGTATCGATCAACATAAATTGCGTACTGGACAATTAACCGATGATGATTGGCCGCGGATTACCTCGGCGGTGAGTGTATTATCAGAGGCAAAAATGTATGTCGATGATACGCCGGCCTTAAGTCCAAGTGAAATGCGTTCACGGGCTCGGCGAGTGGCGCGCGAACATGATGGTTTAAGTTTAATTGTGATTGATTACTTACAATTAATGCAGGTTCCAGGTAGTAAAGAAAATCGTACCATGGAAATTTCAGAAATTTCACGATCTTTAAAAGCCTTAGCCAAAGAATTAAATGTGCCAGTGATTGCTTTATCGCAATTAAATCGAAGTCTAGAGCAGCGCACAGATCGACGCCCGGTGATGTCAGATTTACGTGAGTCGGGTGCGATTGAGCAAGATGCCGATGTGATCGCGTTTATTTATCGTGATGAAGTTTATAACCCTGATAGTCCACATAAAGGCACTGCAGAAATTATTATCCGTAAGCAACGTAATGGTCCAATTGGCGATTTTCGATTAACATTCCAAGGTCGGTATACTAAATTTGAAAGTTATGTGCCGCAGCAAGCGGTCGATATTGCTGGAATAATGGATTGATCGCACGGACTCAAGCCGAGTTTGATTTAACCGCCTTGCGGCATAATTTCTCGCACCTTAAAACTTTAATTCAACCTCAATGCAAAGTATTAAGCATGATTAAAAGCGATGCCTATGGGCATGGCGCATTAAAAGTGGCCGAACAGTTATCGCGATCGGATGCCTTTGGGGTCGCCTGCTTGACGGAGGGTTTGGCATTAAGGCGCGCAGGAATCAATAAACCGATTGTGGTTATGTCGGGAGTCAATAATACCGCCGAACTTAATATCGCTGAAGAAAACCAATTTGAATTGGTCGTGCATCAAGCTGAACAGGTAGATTTGCTTGAATCCCATTTGACAGATAACATTAATATATGGCTTAAAATTGATACCGGTATGCATCGCTTGGGTATTGCGCCAGTACAGGCAATTGGTTTGTTGCAACGCCTAGAGGCGAATAAAAAAATTCAGTCACCCGTAACCTTAATGACACATTTAGCCGATGCCGAAAACCATGATTTAGCTTTTACTAAGCAACAATTAAAATCATTTTTTACTTTACTGGAAAATCAATCTTGTCCAGCAAGTATCGCTAACTCAGCTACCATTTTTAATATTCCTAATGCACATGTTGATTGGGTTAGGCCCGGTATCATGTTATATGGCGTCTCGCCATTTGCCGAAAAAACGGGTCGGGATTTAAATTTAAAACCGGTAATGACTTTGCGTTCTAAATTGATTGCGATTAATCAATTAAAAAAAGGCGCTAAGGTTGGTTACAGCGGCACTTGGACTTGTCCGGAAGATATGCTGGTGGGTGTGATAGCAATTGGTTATGGTGACGGTTATCCGCGCCATGCTCAAAATGGTACGCCGATTTTAATTAATGGCACGCTATGCCCATTAGTGGGGCGAGTGTCGATGGATTTAATCACGGTTGATTTGCGCGATTGCATGCAGGCAAAAACCGGTGATGCGGTGACGTTATGGGGCG
>JAHZKQ010000195.1 GCA_022600315.1 Gammaproteobacteria bacterium | reverse complement strand
TACTACCCAGTAGCTTTGATTACGTTTATGAAAATATTAAAACCGATGTCTGCCTATCATCAATTTCTGGCGGCAGCGATATTGTTTCCTGCTTTGCCCTAGGCAATCCCATGCTGCCAGTTTACCGTGGCGAGCTACAATGTCGCGGCCTAGGAATGAAAGTTGAAATCTATAATGAAGCAGGAAAAAGCGTTATTGGTGAACGCGGCGAACTGGTTTGCAGCGCACCATTCCCTTCCATGCCAATTTATTTTTGGAATGACCCTGATGGCGACAGGTATTATCAAGCTTATTTCACGCGCTTTAAAAATGTGTGGTGCCATGGTGACTATGCCATGTTAACCGAAACTGGCGGCATGGTGATTTATGGTCGTTCTGACGCGGTGATTAATCCCAGCGGGGTTCGCATTGGCACCGCGGAAATTTATCGTCAAGTGGATAAGTTCCCTGAGATATTAGATTCCATCGCCGTTGGCCAAACTTGGCAAGATAGCGAACGAATTATTTTATTTGTAAAAATGCGCGATGGCATAACACTTAATGAAGATTTAGTTCAATCGATTCGTAACACCATCCGTAAAAATCTCTCACCCATGCATATGCCGGCTAAAATTATTGCGGTACCTGAATTACCGCGCACGATTAGCGGTAAACTAGTGGAACTGGCGGTACGCAATATTATCCACAATGAGCCAGTTAAAAATACTGAGGCATTGGCAAATCCCGAAAGTTTGAAATATTTTGCAGACCTTGATGAGTTAACCAAATAATTTTTTTAATAACCGTCTAGATTGTTTCGCTCACAATGGTGTCTGGTGTCTATAGAAATGTACTGCTACGCCACCCGCAATAAACCAATATAAATACCCTGAACCTTAACCCGATTAGCAGAATAAGTCATTGGCCGCATCGTAGCATTAGCCGGCAATAAGCTAATGCTTGCATCTTGATTACGCTGCAAACGTTTTAGCGTGGCTTCTTGATCATCAATTAAAGCCACTACGATTTGACCGTTATTCGCCGTGTCACTGCGTTCACAAACCACAATATCATCATTGAGAATACCTTCTTCTATCATAGAATCGCCCTTCACCCTAAGTGCATAACGGTTCTCACCCAAAAAAATATCGGTCATGCTAATGGATTCTTGATCTTCAATGGCTTCAATCGGTTGCCCAGCGGCCACTCGGCCGACTAAAGGAATACTGTCATTACTGGCGCCAATTAGACTAATGTTACGATGCCGCTTCGGCACAATTTCAATTAAACCAGCGCCGGCTAAGGCTTTAACATATCGATGCACGACACCACGTGATTTAATGCCAATACCCCGTGCGATTTCCGCAATGGTGGGGGCATAATCATTTTGCTGAATGTATTGCTGAATATATTCGAAGGTTTTCCGTTGACTTAAAGTTATCATTTGCCGTACTCCTGATGTACTCGATCCTTCCATCATAAATAAACCCATTCTCCCTGTCAAGATTGATTTTATCTGCTTAAACAATAAGCTGTATTACTCAGTCATTTGAACCCAAACGTTTTCCTTGCTAGCATGACTAGCAATTTTAGTTAACAAGGATGTTCGCTATGTTTGCTACCCACGCCTTAGTTGACGTTTCACGTCTGCAATTTGCGTTTACCGCCCTGTTCCATTTTTTATTCGTCCCCTTAACCTTAGGTCTCACTTGGTTATTGGTTATTATTGAAGCGGCTTATGTGAAAACCGGCAAAGTCGTTTATAAAGATATGACCCAATTTTGGGGCAAGTTACTGGCAATTAATTTTGCCATGGGGGTTATTACCGGTATTACTTTAGAATTTGAATTTGGCCAAAACTGGGCGTATTTTTCACGCATGATTGGCGGCAGCTTCGGACCAATTTTAGCCATTGAAGGGATTACCGCTTTTATGCTGGAATCCACTATGTTTGGGTTGTTTTTCTTTAGCTGGAATAAAGTCAACCGCAAAACTCATTTTATTATTACTGTATTATTAGCCGTAGGCGCCAGCCTTTCGATTGTAAATATCCTTGCCGCCAACAGCTGGATGCAACATCCGGTTGCCACCACCTTAAATTATAAAAACATGAGCCTGGAACTGCATAGTATTCTGGCTTTATATACCAATATGCTAGCCCAAGTGCGAATTGGTCATGTCGCTTTCGCCGGGTTTTTAACTGCCTCAGTATTTATGATGGGAATTTCAGCCTTTTACTTATTAAAAGGTCGTGACTTAGCATTTGCTAAACGCTCATTCGCAGTCGGCGCAGGTTTTGGTTTAATTTGCGCATTAGCGGTAGCTTTTTATGGTGATCAAAACGGTTTGCAGGTTGCGAAAAATGAACCTGAAAAAATGGGTGCGATTGAAGCCCAATGGACCACACAACCACCGCCCGCAGCCTGGTATTTATTTGCCTTACCACATCAAAAATCTGAAACCAATAGTTTGGTTTTTAAAATTCCTTATGCCTTAAGTCTAATCGCCACGCACTCGTTAACGGGCACGGTAGAAGGTTTAAAAGAAGTGATGGCACATTATAAAATTCGCATTCGAAATGGTATGCGTGCTTATGGCGCCTTGCAAAAACTTATCGATAAAAAAGCCACTGGTGCTGATCGGGCGCTTTATAATAAATACCAGAAAGATTTAGGTTTTGGTCTATTATTAAAAAAATATACCCCCACCGTGACTAATGCCACCGCGGCTCAAATTAATGCCGCAACCCGCGATGCCATACCGCAAGTCAGCACCGCATTTTGGACTTTCCGCTTTATGATTGGTTTTTGGGGGATTGCGCTGTTGCTTATCTTATTCGGACTGTATTATTGTTTGCGTGGCACCTTGACACAGCATCGATTTTATTTGCGCTGCGTTTTATATTCAATTCCCTTACCCTATCTTGCCGCTGAAGCCGGCTGGATACTGGCTGAAGTTGGCCGTCAGCCTTGGAGCGTACATGAAATTTTACCGACATTTTTAGGCGTGTCATCACTCACTGTTGGCTCAGTGATTACTAGTCTAAGTGGCTTTGTGATTTTATATGCTAGTTTATTTTGTATTGAAATGTTCTTAATGTTCAAATATGGTCGACTGGGCCCTAGTAGTTTAGGTACAGGACGCTATCACTTCGAAGCAACGCAATTGCAAGGAGAATAAAGTGTTAGATTACCCAACGTTAAAAATAATTTGGTGGATGATTCTTGGTTTAGTCTTAGTGATTTATGCTTGCACGGCCGGTTATGATTCTGGCATTACCATGTTTATGCCATTTTTTCGTCAAGAATCTAAGCGTCGCGTACTGTTAAATGTGAGCGCGCCCACCTGGGATGGCAATTTAACCTGGATTGTGTTTGCCGGTGGCGGTATGTTTGTGGTCTGGCCCGCGGTTTATAGTACCGCGTTTTCAGGGATGTATGCCGCATTATTACTAGTGTTATGGTCGTTGTTTTTTCGCCCGCCCGGTTACGAGTATCGCAGCAAATTACCCAGCCATACTTGGAAACGCTGTTGGGATTTTGGCTTGTTTATTAGCTCATTTATGCCAGTGTTTTTATTTGGAGTGGCTACCGGTAATGCTTTTGTCGGCTTTCCTTTTCACTTTGACCCACATACTTATCGAGTCTTTTTTACCGGCAGTATTTTTAATTTGTTAAGCCCATTTGGGGTTTTAAGTGGCGCTATTTCTGTAGTAATGATACTAATGCACGGCGCCGCTTACGCCATGCATCGCACCGAAGGCGAGTTATATCATACTGTACGCCGGCTACATATTATTTTTGCCGCCATATTACTATTGCTATTTACCATCACTGGTATCGTGATTATGAATATGTCTGGCTACCATTTAATTGCTTCCCCACCACATCCAACCATTACCCCTTTACTCAATAAAGTCGGCAGCATGTCTGGGGATTGGTTTTTGAGTTATGCGCAATATCCGTGGAAATTTTATGGGCCCATTATTGCCTATGCCGGTATTATTATTTCAATGTGGGCCAACCATGTGCGCTGGTTACGCGCCGCATTTTGGAGCAGTTGTTTTGGGGTCGGCGGCATTATCGCCACCGCAGGGTTTAGCTTATTCCCATTTATTATGCCGTCCAGCACCAATCCTAATCAAAGCCTAACGGTTTGGAATGCCACCTCCAGTCAATATGCACTTAATATCATGCTATACGTTGGGGTGGTGTTGTTGTTTATTATCCTTTGCTACAAGATATTTGCCTTTCACACGATTTGGTCACAAAAACCAACCTTGACTGAACAAGATCTTCTGCAGGATAAACAAGAATACTATTGAGGAGATGCATGATGTTCTATATCGCAACTATCGTATTTTTACTAGTTGGAATAGGCTTTGGACTTTGGTTAACATTGCGGGTTGATAAAAAGCTCGGCGATTAGCACGCTAAAACAAGCCTAAAAGCTAGACTGTATTTACTGGCTTTTTAGCAAGAAATTCATTATCCTTGGGAACGAGGATGACGGATCATAACTTTAACATAAAACAGTGAACCAAAAATGAGCAAAACAGACGGTCAATGCTTCCAGCTAAAAGCAGATTTTTTCCCGATGACTGTATTGAAAATCTCTAACTCCAATCCAGAGAATATTGGCAAACAGTTAGAACAAACCATTGCCAAAGCACCAAACTATTTTACTCGTGCGCCAGTGGTGGTCGATGTTGACAGCATCGATCGTAAACAAAGTTTCGATTTAGAAGCTATTTGCAACAGCTTACGCGAACATAAAATCATTCCCGTTGGCGTTAGGGGTTTGCGTGATGATGAGCTCGGCCAAGCTGCCGACTACGGATTGGCCATATTGAAATCCAATGGCAAAGAGCTTAGCGAAAAAAAATCCGAGACTGCATCGCCCAGCAATGAAGCGCCCTCTGCTGCCAATAAAATTATCACTAAACCCATTCGAGCAGGCAGCCAAGTATATGCCAAAGATGGTGATTTAATTATTCTATCCGGCGTTAATCATGGCGCCGAGTGTATTGCCGATGGCAATATCCATATTTACGGGCCGCTGCGTGGTCGCGCTTTAGCGGGTGCTAGAGGCAATCCACGGGCGCGTATTTTTTGCAAATCATTAGAAGCGGAATTAATTTCTATCGCTGGGCATTACGTTGTAAGTGAAGACTTACAAGTTCCAGAAACTGACGCACCTATGCTGCAAATATTTTTAAAAGATGATGCATTGCACATCGAAGGACTATAACTTAATGAGAGGAATATAATCGTGGCAAAAATTATCGTAGTCACCTCAGGAAAAGGCGGCGTGGGTAAAACCACTACCAGCGCATCAATTGCAACGGGGTTAGCTTTACAAGGTCATCGCACTTGCGTGATTGATTTTGATATCGGCCTTAGAAATTTAGACTTGGTCATGGGTTGTGAACGTCGTGTGGTTTATGATCTGGCGAATGTTATCAATGGCGAAGCCAATCTTAATCAAGCTTTAATTAAAGATAAAAACTGCGAGAATTTATTTATTCTCGCCGCCTCGCAAACCCGCGATAAAGACGTCTTAACCAAAGAAGGCGTTGGCGCAATTCTTGATGAGTTAAGTGAAACTTTTGATTACATCATTTGTGATTCCCCTGCTGGAATTGAGAAAGGTGCCCAAATGGCCATGTACTATGCCGACACCGCTATTATTGTTACCAACCCGGAAGTCTCTTCAGTACGCGACTCAGACCGTATCTTGGGTATTTTAAGCAGCAAAACTAAATCTTCTGAAGAAGGTGGTGAACCTATTCAAGAGCATTTAGTTATTACCCGTTACTCCAATAAGCGCGCCGCAATTGGTGAGATGCTAAGCCTACAAGATATTAAAGATCTTCTAGGCATTCCATTGCTTGGCGTAGTCGTAGAGTCACAATCGGTATTAAATGCTTCAAACGCAGGGCAACCCGTGATTCTCGATCAAAACAGCGATGCCGGACAAGCCTATATGCGTATTGTTAAGCGTTATCTCGGCGAAGCCCCTGCATTTAGCGAAGACATCATTAATAAAAAACAAAAGGGCTTTTTAAAACGCCTCTTCACCAAGAACACCGAGGAGGTAGCCGCATGAACTTACTCCAACGCCTACGCCGTAACCGTAAATCCGCCAATATCGCTAAAGATCGTTTACATATTATTATTGCTCAAGAGCGCGTACAAAACAGCACGCCAGATTTCTTACCTATGATGCGGAAAGAGATTCTAGCGATTGTTGCTAAATACACTAGCGTGAATGTTGATGACGTTAAAGTGGACTTGCACTGCAAAGATAATAATTCCGTGCTGGAATTAAATGTCGCTTTACCAGAAACAGCGAAGGCTGAATCGTAACGATGGCCTTATCATTTCGGACTTGACCCGGAATCCAGGTAACACAATTCATAACATATTTAATAATGTCTAGATCCCGTGGTCTTCGCCACGGGATGACGGTATCGCACCGCCGCTTGACCGCTTCACTGTCATACCGCGGCTTGACCGCTTCACTGTCATACCGCGGCTTGATCGCTTCACTGTCATACCGCGGCTTGATCGCTTCACTGTCATACCGCGGCTTGATCGCTTCACTGTCATACCGCGGCTTGAC
>JAHZKQ010000194.1 GCA_022600315.1 Gammaproteobacteria bacterium | reverse complement strand
TTGCATAATACCAGCTAATATTTTTTGCTGTAGCTCTTCATCTTTTAAACGACACACATCAATAACCTGATACTGAGTCAGATATTGACGTGCTAAGCTGGCTTGTTCGCCAAACAATTCAAATAAATCCTGCGTAGCCGTCCAAATTGCTTGACCCGAATAAATCACCATAGGATACACTACCGGCAATTCACTCTCTGGATATTGTTTACGGTGATATTCCATAACCTTGATGCTATAAATTAGAAATCGAAATGCCATCCATGGATCAACCTTGCTTTGATGCTCACACAATAAATAAAAATACATTTTCTTAGCCTTGGTAGTATCGACCTGATAAACCAAATCAGCCGCATAAGATTTATAGCTCTTATCAATAAAAGTTTCCTTAGCTAGACATAAGCTCGACCAATTAACTTTTTGATAAATTCCTTCTGGTAAATGTTGCGCAAAGAATTCTTTTGCAACTGATATTCTTGACATAGACTGCTTGAAAAATTTATCGGCGGCCTGATGAATGAGTTTTGCCATAATCAAATCCTTCTCGAATATTGGGAAATCAATAATGAGAAATTTGATCATACGGCAATGGAAGATAAATGCTATACCGTAGCTGCTTAACTTTTAAAAACCAAACGGCGCGACTATTTCAAGCTGGGGAAACACAGCCATCACTGCATCTGCACTTCCTGCTAAAAACAATAAAATTAAATTCGCCCCCGCATCTTGAGTAAAATAAACTTCAATGCCAGTTTCACGTAATTGCCAGACTTTTTCGATCGCTTGTTGGGTGGCCTGAGTTGAATATACCAAACTCGGATCAGCAGCTTGGCAAACGGCATGCATGGCAATTGCATTTTGCTCGGCAAGCTTGCCCATTGCCGTGAAATCTTGTGCTTCAATGTACGCTTGAATGGTTTGATAATCCATTTCTGCTTGCTCTACCCATTTAGCAAATAAACTACTCGTCTCAACACAACGTGCCATGCCTTCGCGCGAGCTAATGGATTTGGGCTCTCGAGATAAAGTTAAAATCCCTAATCGTAAAGCAGGCCATACAGTACCTAATCGCTTACCGTGACTATCCATGCCATCGCTTTGTTTGGCCTTAGGCCAAGCGACAAAGCCCGGCCACATTGAACGACAAGCACTGCCACTACCTAAGCGCGCCAAAATAGACAGTTTTTCTAAACTTAAATCCCAAGCAAAATAATCGTTTAACGCCAATACTAGTGCCGCATACCAAGCTGCCGACGAAGCTAAACCTGAAGCTGCGGCAAAATTCATCTTAGCATTAATTGCCAGCGGCATTTTTTGGCTACGAAATAAATCTAAAAAGGCAAGGTTATTTTTTACCACATCGCTGTCTTTCGCAAATTCTTGCTCATTAATAATGACTTGGTCATCCGTAGCTGCTGATAATATAATTTCAACTTGTTTGCTCGGCAAGCCAATTGATATATTTGAGTTAGCGGGTAAATGCAAATCCGCGTTAGCCTTACCCCAATATTTGACTAAGGCAATATTGGGCGCTGCCTTTCCATAACCCGTATTTTTGGTAGTTGCTTTATTCGCTGCTGCAAGGATAGCTTGCACGACTTCAAGTCGATTCATAACGCACGCCTTTATTTTCAATATTTAAGTGTAATTGCTTAACGCCCGCATTTTTCTCAACAACACTGCTTGGAAATACGCCTTGTGGAATTGTGCCCACCCCAATAATGCAATCACCTAAACCTGAACCCGATAGTTTAGCGCCAAATACTTCGGGACAAGCTCTTAATTTTTTTAATAAGGTTTCGATCGCTGGTGTGCTTAATTCCAAAGCCTGGAAAATCCCTTGGTTTAAATTAAAAATCCGCCCAAGCTCAGCATAATCTTGTTTTGCTAACGTTTGGCAAACCAATGCTACGCTGTGATCCATGGCCTGAAATAATTGATCATAAACCTTAGGATAACGTTGCTGCGCACTGGCCACCTCCTCGACGATATTAATCGTTGCCACTTTATTACCGGTATACACTACCGTTAATGGCATAGAATGATGAATGGCCTGCCAGCTTGGCGGACGATAATGTAAAATCCCGCCACAACTACTGGCGGCAATATCAGCAGCTGAGGCAAGCGGATGCAAGCCACTTAAAACTTGGCGGCCTTGTTGATAGCAGTACTCTGCATCTACCTCATCTCCCAACCATTTACCGATTACCGCAATACTTGCCACCGTCACCGCCGCTGAAGAACCTAAACCCAAAGTCGGCGCGAATTCTGCCGTAATTTCTAAATCCAAACCACTGGGTAGCTTAGCCTGATAGTGTTTTAATACCGCCGTGACATAAGTAAAAGGCTGGCTAACGGTCAAGTCGTCCAAGCTAAATTGCTGCTTGCCCAGCGCACTTTCAAGCCTGATTTCCCGATCTTGACGGGGTATTAACTGGACATGAATACGCCGATTGATGGCAGCGACCAACGCCGATCGGCCATATAAGACCGCATGCTCACCCAACAGCATCAGGCTGCCTGGGGCTGAAGCCACTATCCCAGTTGATTCATTTGTGCTCATGTACTCTGCCCATGGCTATGTTATACTGATAACTTGCTAATTATAATAGTTTTATCATGGATGACGCACCCACCAAAAAGCAGAGCTACTCTTCATTAGCATTCTTAAGCTTTGCTTGGCTGCAAATACAAAACTATCCTGGGCGCTTTCTAGCCGCGCTTGGCTGCATGCTACCACAAATCATCTTTAAGGGCATGGCAGCAATTTTATTTAAAATGATTATCGATACTGTCAGCCAACCTAACAGTGCGTTAAAACCACTACTGATTATTATGGCAATATTACTGCTCGCTTACTTATTTCAATTTGCCTTAAAGCTTATACAAATTAAAGTCGTGAGCAAGCTTAGCACCAAAATATTTAATTATTCATTAATAAAATTATGCGGAAAATTACGTCAAGGACAAACCAAAACTAAGAACCAAGCTGGCAAAGCCAGTGAAATTATCGATCAAGTATCGCAAACTATGGACACATTTAATTATCCGTTTCCATTTTTCCTGCTCTCATCACTCACTGCATTATTCTGTATTTTATTAGCGTTCTTATTAAATTGGGAGCTGGCAATT
>JAHZKQ010000193.1 GCA_022600315.1 Gammaproteobacteria bacterium | reverse complement strand
CGAACAACTAAAGCCACGAGCAACTTTACTTTTATCTCGTGCAGTCCAAAAGAAAATATCCCAAGCTGATATTACTATGTTTTTTCGTCAAATTTCTACCATGATTACTGCCAATATTCCATTAGTACAAGCCTTAGAATTTGTTGCCAATGGCATAGAAAGCCTGAAAATGAAAAACTTAATTATGACTCTGCACTTCTATGTGTCTTCCGGAGAAACTTTTGCTGATGCCTTAAGCAAATATCCAAAATACTTTAACAATTTAGTTTCCAGTTTAATTAGAGTGGGTGAACAATCAGGTACCCTGGAAACTATACTCGAACAAATTGCGACCTATCTAGAACGCCTAGCTGTATTAAAAGGACGAATTAAAAAAGCTATGTACTATCCAGTAATCATGATTACCGTTATGTTATTACTAGCAGTTTTACTATTAGGCTTTATTGTCCCTAAATTTAAAGACATGTTTGCTTCATTTGGCGCTGAACTGCCCGCACCAACCTTATTTGTCTTAAACCTATCTTATGCGCTCCAGAATTATTGGTGGCTTATATTAATAATTGTTGGCGTAATTTTTGTGGCGTTCATATTACTAAAACGCAAATCGCCTAAATTTAGAAAGCAGCTAGCCAAACTAAGCATTAAAGTTGCACTATTTGGATCATTAATCCAAAAAGCCATTATTGCGCGAGTTACTCGAACCCTATCAATTACACTAGCCGCTGGCATCCCCTTAGTTGAAGCATTAAATTGTGCGACCAATGTTGCCGGCAATATAATTTATGCCGATAGTATTGCCCAAATTCGCGATAAGATTATAAAAGGTGCTGACATGAATGCCGCTATGCGCAACGATCCCTTATTTCCAGCGATCGTTATCCAAATGATTAGTGTCGGTGAAAAATCTGGCTCAATGGAAACTATATTGCTAAAAATAGCCAATTACTATGATGAACAAGTTGATACTCAGGTTGAAGCACTAAGCACATTGATCGAACCTTTAATGTTAATTTTAATCGGCCTTTTAGTCGGTGGTTTTGTGGTAAGCATGTATCTGCCAATTTTCAAGATTGGCACATTACTGTAAACAATGAGGTGAATGATGCAAAAATTAAAAACCGGTTTTAGCATCATGGAAATAATGATTGCCATTACTATTGTCGCTATTTTAATCGCGATAGCATTCCCCTCGTACCAAGAATATATTCACAAAAGCCACCGCATCGAAGGCATACATACCTTACTAGCCATCCAACTTGCCGAAGAAAAATATCGAGTTAATAATGCTAGCTACGGTAGTCTTACTGATGTCTGGGGTGGAGTTACTAGCAGCGAAAATGGTTATTATAATTTATCAATAAGCAACTTATCTGCAACCAGCTACACATTAACCGCTACCGCCACTGGTGATCAAGCACAAGATTCGGAAGGCGCTACCTCATGCGCAAGCCTAGTGATTAGCTATAGCAATGGCATCACTAGCAAAACCCCCGCTGCCTGTTGGTTTAACTATTAAAAAATTAGTTGATTAAGATTGCCAGACGTCACATATTAATTTTATAATGTTAGCGTTGATTCATTTTACCAACCCGGAAGGTCTTACAGAATGGATAGCACACTACAATGCAAACCTGCCAGCAACTTGGAACTTTACCGTGCCTATATGCCTTTTGTAGCTGGCGGTGGGATTTTCATCCCTACCGACCAAATCTTTGAACTTAACCAAGAAGTAAAAGTAGAGCTTAGTATCCCAGAGGGTGAGAATTTTACTTTTACCGGCAATGTTATTTGGATCAGCCCGAAAAAAATGTTAGTTGAAAGCACGCGTACTGGGGTTGGTATCAAACTTGAGGATGAACAAGCCAACAAAATCCGCGCCGCTATTGAAGCTGCAATTAATGAGTTTTTAAAAGGTGATCAGCCTACTGACACATTGTAATAACTTTAAATTACCTCTTTAGGCGCGATAGCAAGCTTGGCATTGACCTTTTCCTCAATATCTTGATCCATCGTACACATACCATGCTGTTTACCTGTCTGGATGGCCGAATAAATTTGCGCAACTTTTTGCTCACGAATTAAATTACGAATCGCAGGCGTAGCAACCATCAACTCAAGTGCCGCAATTCGCCCACCTTCGGGACGTTTTAATAAGGTTTGCGCCACAATTGCCCGTAATGATTCAGCTAACATGGTACGAATAACCTCTGCTTCACTGCCTTGAAAAACATCAATAATCCGGTTAATGGTTTTTGCTGCTGAATTGGTATGCATGGTAGCAAACACTAGGTGCCCCGTTTCCGCAGCCGTTAAAGCCAAACGAATAGTTTCCAGGTCACGCATCTCACCAACAAGCAATATATCTGGATCTTCACGTAATGCCGCCCGCAATGCCTGGTTAAAGCCATGCGTATGTTTACCCACTTCGCGCTGATCAATCAAACAATTTTGATCTTTATACACAAACTCAATCGGATCCTCGATGGTGATAATATGTTCGTGTGCATCTTTCTCCGTATTTAAATAGTTAATCAATGCTGATAAAGTGGTACTTTTCCCAGAGCCTGTGGGACCTGTTACTAGCACGATACCGTTTCGAAAGTCACATAATTTTTTTAGCGTATCAGGCATATGCAGCTCAGATAGACTCGGAATCTTATTTGGAATCAAACGAAATGCTGCCGATAAGCCATTTATTTGGTGATAAAAGTTAACCCGATAACGGGCCTGACCTTCAAGCTCAGTACTAAAATCAACTTCCAGATCTTCAGCCAAGCTATTATATTTATCTTCAGACATGGTTGCCTTGGCGGCCACGTGCAGGTCTTCATTGGTTAATACAGGCTTATCTAAGCGAATTAACTCACCATCAACACGAATAATTGGTGGCTCACCCACCGCTAAATGTAAATCCGAGGCTTTACGGTCAATAGTTACTTGCAATAACTCAGTAATATCCATTGTTAAACTCCATTAATTTTTACCTTGAATAGTTGCATAATGAATATAAATAGTCACAAGATCTGTTTGACCCAATGTCCGACCAGTTTTATCAAATACCCGCGCCATTAATTGGTGTTGACCACGATTAATATTATTCAACGTAAAGCTAGTTATTGCTTGCGGTTGGCCTAAGGGTTTGCCATCAAGATAAAGCTGAACTTTATCGCCAGCACGCAGTGCTGGCTGCAGTGATACTTGCACGGAAATTTGGCGCTGATTATGAAACGTCTGCTCATTAATGGGCGAGCTAATGGCAAACTCTTTGTAACCGATCTCTACAGATTTTTTTAACTCGACCTTGCTAATATCTTTTAACTTAGAATCTGGTTTAACCGCGGCATTCTCAGGCTCTCCTTCAGGGGCTGATTTCGATAAATTAAGTTTTGGTAAAGTAACTCTTTCACCATTTTTACTGGGTTGATTGGAAAATGAAACACTACCATCTGGACTGATTTTTTGGTATACCGCCGCCGTTGCCATTGTAAGAAAAAATACAAAGCTAATAAAAATACTGATAGTAATTCGCAAAAACAGCTATATATCCTCCATAATCTGTCCAGACAAATCCGGATCCACCTTACCAACAATACTTTCTAATACTACACTTTGACTCACATTTTTTGGGTCAGTCCAACTTACAGTCACCTTAATGGTTTTATAATCTGGCGCAGTATTTTCAGTAACCGCCCAAGTTACCGTATAAGTCGTATGATTTACTGTGGTATTAGTAGTGCCGGCAGTTAGATCTTCATAGGCGGTAGCACCCACAGTAGTATCTAACACGGTAAAATGTTGTAATTCGCTAATTTTTTTCTCCGCCAAAGTAATCGCAATCGATTGCTGATGACTAATACCTGCTCCTTGCAATAATTCACCATGAAAACTAACCAACACCGCCACCCCAATGGCAATAATAAATAATGCTATTAATACTTCCATTAAAGTCATGCCGTATTTTCTATTCATAAGCTTAACTTCCCAAATCTTGCCAACTGCCCGGTACCTTGCCATATTTACCGCCACTACTTGGAATCTTAGCAAAAGTGCTATTTAAAATACTTGAAGAATAAGTCACCGTAGAATTACCCTTCGAGTCAATCGATGCGCCACTAATTAGTGCGCCATTAATTTGACTATTACCGGTTGAAGTCACCGCATCATCTTCCAGGGTTGCACCATAAAGCACAAAAGCCAGGCCATTAATTACCGAATTACCAGTGGCTTTCAAGCTACCCGTTACAATAACATTGCCATGCACAATGGCATTACCGGAAATTTCAAAATTACCTTCGACAATAATGGTTACTGGTTCTGCCGCTGAACCTACTACTGTATTAGAACTAATTTTTGCCTTACCGCCAGATTGAGTAATATAAATGACCTTATCAGCCTGGCCATTTAACTCTGAATTATATGTATGATTTGAACTATTACTATAAGTTAAATCAGCACTCGGCTGCATATCCGTAATCAAACCACCTAAATAAGTGGTTTGCAATTCAGCATCTGACATTCCCGCCAAAGTCGTATCACCTTGAGTCACATCAGCATTCACTCCACCGCTATCGGAACCTGTACCCAAACTAATCGTAGTTTTTGAGTTGCCATTAAAATCAATCGTCCCACCAAGCGTGATCGTATTATCATTTAATAAATTCACTACCTTTGCATTGCCCGCCATATCTACTGAACCCCGGCTTTGCACTGGCACAACAGGGATTGCTGCTGAACCACCAGCCGCCTCAGTATACTTCACTTTTTGTTTAACCAAATGTGTGGCTGTGCCGCCTGGACTTGTACCAGTAGAACTAATATCAATTTCACTATTAGTACCGCCTATAAAATCAAGTTGCACACTATAGCTACTGCCATCACTTAAACTGCCCGTCACTACTTGACCGTCAGTTACAGTAGATTTATTTTCATCTAAATAAACAATTCCATACTCAACACCCGCTTGGGCTGCCGCAAACGCTTGCTGCTCATGAAACCGATTCGCAATCGTTTTTTGCCGAACCACAACCGCACCTGCCGTGAATACACTGACAATAACCGCGGAAATTAACACCACCATGGTAACCAGCAAAGTAGAAAAACCTCGCCCAGTTGATTTATTATGGATTGTATTTGTCATTATAAACCTTCACTGTTTTAGTAATTGTTTTTGATACCGAGGTATCGGCGGCTAATTGACCGGTAATACTAATGGTCACACTACGCACACTGATAGTTGATGTGCCAGGCCCTGTGCCATCTAAATCTAAATTTTCGGTATTTAATGTCACATTAAAGGCGGTAATCTGGAGGATGTTTGGATCCGTTAAATCAGTCCAATTGCTGCTTGCCGCGGTACAACTAAATACTGCGCCATGTGGGCGATATTGAATCGCATTATTCATTAACCGATATCCATAACGCTCATCATCACTACCAGCACCCACTGCAGGCAAACTACCATCTTTATCGGCATCATAAGTTAACAATAAACAATTGTTCGAACCATTAACCTGAATATCAGTTCCCGTATCCTGAAAAGGGTTGGTGGTACTCGTCCCTGCATTGGCCCAATAACCCGCCCGACGAATATCACGCGTCATACTCGCTAAAACCAATTGTAATTGACCATCCAAGCGACCAATCGACAAGGTATTACGACTGTGCCTAGTCACCACATAAAATAAACTCCACAACCCAGCAACAACGACCACACTCACAGTCATGGCGATTAAAAATTCCATCAAGGTAAAACCACGCCGATTTAACATGCCAAATACCCCGCCATATTGCTGGCACAAATCTTAACACGGCCACCTTGATTGTATTCAACTGAAATGCTACCGGCGCCATTCGTGAAGGTCACGCTAGCGCTTTCACTGGCCTGACCACGCACAAAAGAGTAATTGAAGTTTGCTGAGCCACTATAGGTCATGCTAACGCCATCATGCGCACTAGCATCGACCTGAGCAATATTACACGAACTTGCCACACTACAGTCACATTGATCTGCTGCCATGATGCCATAACACCAATTACTGCCAGATTGAAGATTAACATAGACATTCTGCTGACGTTTAGCGGCCTCATCTCGACCCTGCTCAAGCGCATGATAAAAACCTTCGGCAGCGGCTTTAAGGCGACTTCTGTTTACGTAATGAACATAAATAGGTGCGGCAATGGCAGCACTCACTCCAATCACAGCGAGCACCACCAAGGTCTCCATGAGTGTAATTCCCGTTGCATCCTTGCCTTGCATGCTCCACTCCCTCAAATTAAGGTTTCTTGAGTCATTGCATTAACTACATTATAGTTAATGTATTATCCTAAAGATAGATTTGCAAGGAAGCAATGGTGGCAATTTCATTTAACCTGCAACAACTACAAGGCTGGATTGGCTTAAGCAAAACGACTCATGTCGGATTGGACCTTGATCCTGGCTCAGTTATTTTAGTCCAATTCGATGGCAACCCTGCTGCGCCACAACTCAGCCATTTTACTATGACAACCGTTAGCAATGATACGTTGGCTGAAAACAACCTCGACGAAACTGCAGCACTAGCAAAAACTATTCAACAAGCAAAAATAATTGCCGGTATTGGTAACGCCAGCAGTGTTATTGCGGCGCCAAGTAAATTAGTTAATACCCACGAGCTACATATCAGAAAACAAAAATCTACTTCACAATATGAAAATCTAGTTTGGAATGCGGCACGCAAAGTATTTCCTGATATTTTCAATAAGCTCTATATGGACTACCACCTACTTCCCAACGAAACAAACAAAAGCTGCGAGTTATCACTGGTCCCAGTAACAATGACAACCTCCATCCTCATAATAAGGAACCACGACAATACAT
>JAHZKQ010000192.1 GCA_022600315.1 Gammaproteobacteria bacterium | reverse complement strand
TCAAGTAATAACTTGCATTAAAATCAAGTAATCTGTTTTTAGCAGAGGCGAAAATGAAGCAAAAAAACAAAATTAAAACCAAACTACCATTCCCTACTGAAACTGGCTTATACTAAGCGCTTTCAAAGATCCAATGAGGAGCGACGCGGGTGGCTAAAATTATTGCAATTGCGAATCAAAAGGGTGGGGTTGGTAAAACCACGACCGCGATCAATCTAGCCGCCTCATTGGCAGCCACCAAAAAAAGCGTGCTGTTGGTTGATTTAGACCCTCAGGGCAGCGCCACTGTAGGGGTTGGGGTTGATAAACAAAACTTACAAGCGTCAATTAATGATGTGTTATTGGATGATGCTAAAATTGAAACCGCCATTGTAAAAACTCAATGGCAGTTTGATATTGTGCCATCCAATGGCAGCTTAACGGTTGCAGAAATTCGCTTATTAAAAACCAGCCACCGTGAGTTTGGTTTAAAAGATATTTTATTACCGTTGCGTGAACAATATGATTTTATTTTAATTGATTGCCCACCAACTCTTAACATGTTAACCGTTAACGCATTGGTTGCAGCGAACAGTGTGTTGGTCCCTATTCAGTGTGAATACTATGCGCTAGAGGGTTTAGCAAGTTTGTTGGGTAGTATTGAGCGCATAAAGAAAACCGCCAACCCAAAGTTGAAAATAGAAGGTTTATTGCGAACGATGTATGATGGCCGCAATCGATTGACCATAGAGGTTTCAGAACAATTGCTCGAACACTTTGGCGATAAAGTTTATAAAACGGTTATTCCGCGTAATGTTCGTGTTGCCGAAGCCCCCAGCCATGGGTTGCCGGTAATGAATTATGACAAAAGATCCCAAGGTGCGATTGCTCACTTAGCATTGGCTGGTGAAATACTTCGACACCAAGAAGCGAGCCAAGTGGCTGCAAAGCCTGAGCCTGTCGTTGAAAAAACGGCTTAATAAAGGAGAGCGCATATGAAACAAAAAAAACGAGGCTTAGGAAAAGGCTTGTCGGATATTGGGTTAAATGAGTTACTAAGTGATATGGCGGCAAAAGCGGTTGCAACCGGTGATGTTGCGGCGCCTGAAGCAGAGCTTAAAGCAGAGCCGCCCAAGCCACGGCAGGAAATGCCTGCTCCTGCGGCGGAACAAATTCAAATGTTACCGATTGACTTAATCAATAAAGGCCGTTATCAACCGCGACGTGCTTTTCCAGAGGAAGCTCTACAAGAGTTGGCAGATTCAATTCGTTCGCAAGGAATTATTCAGCCAATTATTGTGCGTAAAAAAGCAGACAATCACTATGAAATTATTGCAGGTGAAAGACGCTGGCGCGCGGCGCAAATGGCGGGTCTTGAAAAAATGCCAGTTATTGTTCGCGAGCTTACCGATGAAGCGGCGTTGGCGGTTGCGTTGATTGAAAATATTCAACGCCGTGATTTAAATGTTATTGAAGAAGCCTCGGCATTACAGCGCTTGGTTGATGAGTTTCAATTAACCCATCAAGATATTGCCACCGCAGTTGGTAAGTCGAGAACGAATGTCACTAATTTACTGCGCTTGTTAAGGCTTAACCCAGAAGTGCGCGAATTAGTGGAGCAAGGTCAATTAGAGATGGGGCATGCGCGGGCATTGTTGGCGTTGGAGAATGCTTTGCAAAGCGAGATTGCCAAACAAGTGGTTAGCAATAAACTATCGGTTCGAGAAACTGAGCGTTTAATCCAAAAACTTAAGCAGCGAGATGTTACCACTTTAACCAAATCTAAATTGGATCCAAACATTATATCCTTGCAAACTAACTTGGCGGATAAGTTGGGTGCTATTGTCGCTATTCAGCACAGCAATAAAGGCAAGGGCAAACTGGTTATACACTACAACAGTCTTGATGAGCTTGAAGGAATTCTTGAGCATATAGAGTAGGCAAAAGCCATGTCTACCTGTCAACAATCATTACCAAAAACCTCAGGGCTAGGTGTCATTATTTGTGGCCTAGCGGCGCTTTTTTACGTTTACGATTACTTTATTCAAGTGGCTCCCAGTATTATGACGCATCAATTAATGGCGTTTTTTCATATTGGTGCGGCCTCGCTTGGTGTATTAAGTGCGAGTTTTTATGCGTCTTATATGTTAATGCAAATTCCTTCAGGAATATTGCTGGATCGTTTGGGGGCGCGAATCTTACTCAGTATTGCCGTGTTAATCAGCGCGGCAGGCGTGACTTTATTTGGCTTAGCGCATAGCTTTTGGTTGGCGGCATTAGCCAGGTTTTTAATTGGTTTAGGCTCTGCAGCTGCATTTATTAGCGCATTATTTTTAGTGTCACGTTGGTTTTCACACCATCATTTTGTGATTATTGCTGGGCTTATTCAGCTGGCAGGCTGTTTAGGATCAATATTTGGTTTAGCGCCACTTGCGCTAACGATTAATCATTTTGGTTGGCAGCAAACTTTATTGGTTGTCGGTATACTCACTTTTGCATTGAGCATAATTTTTTATTTGGTTATTCGTGATAGTCCTGGAAAAACCGCAACAATAAAAGCACAGCATAGCTTTGCTGGTGAGTGGCAGCGTTTGCGTTTACTCACCAACCGGCCACAAGTTTGGTGGGTCGCGGCAGTGGGGTTTTTAAGTTGGGTGCCAGTTGCGGTGATCGGTGCATTATGGGGTGTGCAATACCTTATGAAAGCTTATCATTTAAGTAATGTCGTGGCTGGGCGCTGGTGTTCTTTGTTTTGGTTAGGTTTAGGTTTTGGGAGCCCCATTGCCGGTTGGTATACCCAGCGTATCAGAAAACGCTGCTCCCCAATTGTACTTTGTTTTGCGGTAGGTTTATTGGCAGCATTAATTATTATTTGTGCCGGTTATTTGCCGTTATGGTTAGTGGCTGCGGCGTATTTACTATTAGGTGCATCAGCATCGGTGCAGGCTTTAACCTTTGGTATCATAAAAGATATTGTGCCTGAAAAATTATTTGGCACGGCAGCAGGAATTAATAATATGGCGGCTATTTTGGGCGGTGCAATTTCGCAGCCTTTAGCCGGCTTTATGTTGCGTTGGCTTTGGCAGGGGCAATTTTTAAATGGCGTGCCGGACTATTCACTATTAGATTTTCGCTATACTTTTTTATTGTTAATCTTTACCGCAGCAGCAGGTGTTTGGGTAGCGCGTTTTAAATTACAAGAAACCCGTTGTGAGATTCAAAGCCCCGGTCTACACTCTCGCTAATAAAAAACCCGGACTTTAATAAAAAAGCCCGGGCCTACTTGAAGAGCACCATAACCTTAGTTTGCTGGTTGATACCAAGGTTGGTGATAGCCTTTAATCTTGCAGCCTTCTTGATGACCATAGGAGCGGTTAATAGTCCATTTACGATTGCCGGTTTTATGGGCGTGTTCTTTGTCTTCATAGTTTAAACAAATAATTAAACTGGGGTTATCTAAATAAGTGTAACCGTTGGGCGTGGTTTTCCAGCGTCCACCAGAAGTTGCGACCAAGATTCCTGATTTGACTTTTTTCTTAGTACCAGGCGTTGTGGTTTCAAAAGGGTATGGAAATATTTTCCATTTACCCGGTTTAATGGCGACCGAAGAAGAGTAACCACCCTTATGAATATAAACCACCCGGTCGGTGTTATTAATCACCCGAACCTGGTTTGGAAGCGCTTGTGCGGCGCTAAAATACAATAAGCCAACGGCCAATAGCCCGCCGATACCTAAAAAAGTGAATGCTTGTTTTGCCCTAGACATGCCTTTACTCTCCGTACTACCAGTACACTCTAATCATAGCGTATTTGCACAAATTTTTCTCGGTTTTATTCTTCCTGTCGTACTTATACATCAGTACTTAGATGATATTTAGGTTTGCTATGAATGGATACTAGACTGATAATAAAAACAAGGTTTATTG
>JAHZKQ010000191.1 GCA_022600315.1 Gammaproteobacteria bacterium | reverse complement strand
TCTATAATACCATGTACGAGATACATCTTGCAGGATATTATCAACAAGACTACGATCTCATTTCAACAGTACAGTTTTATCGGGATGGAGAATAAAATAAATAATTACTCCCAAGGTAAAATCATCAACGAAAGATTGCATGAATCAAGATAACCTAACAGCAAAACAAAACGACTACGCAATATTCTTACCTGCTATCTCAGGGTTCTACCAAACATTCATAGGCAAACAACGTGTTAACAACGATTATGTTGATGTTAACCGTATGCCTGCGGCTATTCAAGACATGGAACAAATGAATTGGTTAAACGACCAAAAAAGTTTGTTTCCATACAAGTGGAGCCTGTACTCGGGCGGACATGCTAACTTAGACCTAAGTAAGGATGACCCGAAAGAAGATATGGTACGTAAACGTGATCCTAACACACTTATATTAGGTGACTCCGGGGGTTTCCAAATTGGTAAAGGTCTCTGGGAAGGAGACTGGAAAGCAAATTCGGGATGCCCTAAAGCACAAAAGATTACAGGATAAGGCAATGACATTAGCGCAACAATTTAGACAAGAAGGTTATGAGAGAGGTATAGAGCAAGGGGTACAGAAAGGTATAGAGCAAGGTATAGAGCAAGGTATAGAGCAAGGGGTGCAGCAAGATCGCAAAATAGAGCGTGTTAAACTTGCGCGCAAAATGCTGGCGAAAAATATAAATATTATTTTAATTCAACAAGTTACAGGCCTTTCTATTGAAGGCATTCAGGCATTGCAAGCTGAAAGACTCATCGATAATTAGGGAAAGAGATTGTAAGATTATTTATTCGTGTAGACTGTTATAAAAGTCTTTTTATAACAGTTGGTTATCTTTAAATTTAATTCACTCCTCAGCCTTGAAAATACTTATGTAATGGTGTATCATTACAAATAGACAGTCGTGATAGGACATCAAACCCGCCAAGGACAGCCAAGGTCTGCTGCCAACTTAATAATAACTGAGTGAATACATTATGCTATACGCTACTACAAAACAGCAATTTGCCAAACTAAGTGAAGCTAACCGACGGGTGGTTGTTACCAGAGAGCTCTATGGCGATATGTTGACGCCAGTTAGTGTGTTTCAGCGCTTAAGTGATACTAAGCAAGAAGCTGTGTTATTGGATTCTTCAGATCACGCCGCTGATGCCGATGCTTGTATTTATATTGGCTTAGATCCATTTGCAAAATTTAGTGTGTTAAATGGGAAAATTGAAGTCAGTGTTGATGGCAATAAAACACAGCAGAACGGCAATCCATTTTTACGCCTCAGAGAATTTTATAATGCCCACAAATGTCAATCTGATCACAGTCAGGTTAAATTTGCTGGTGGTATGATCGGTTATATTGGTTATGATGCTATTCGCTATATCGAAAAGGTTCCAGATCAACATTTAAATGTTGACGCTATCCCAGAAATTAATTTTAAACTTTACGCGACTAATGTCGTATTTGATAAACGCTCTGGAAAAATCATTGTTGCTGTTGTGGTTGATTGTGGAGATGATATTAATGCAAGTTACCAGCAAGCGCAAAGTAAGCTTTCTGAAATCATTGAGAAAATGTTTATCGATCCAGAGTCGGTGAAGCATAAGCCCACTGTGCAAAACCCAGCAAATATCAAAGTCGACATTGATGATGATAAGTACACAAAAATTGTTAAGTCTGCAATTGAATATATTAAACAAGGTGATGCCTTTCAGATAGTGCCATCACGATGCTTTCAACGCGAGTTCAAAGCCAATAGCTTTGATGTTTACCGCGCCTTTAAAGCCTTAAATCCTTCACCATATCAATTTTATATTCGCCAAGAAGATTTTACTATCGTAGGTTCTTCGCCTGAAAAATTAGTTAGTTTGCAAAATGGTATTATTGAAACAATGCCAATTGCCGGCACTCGGCCGCGGAGTCAAGATCCACATAAAGATAAAGCACTAGAGCAGGAGTTGGTTAGTGATCCTAAAGAAATAGCAGAACATATGATGTTGGTTGATTTGGGCAGAAATGATGTGGGTGCAGTCAGTAAGGCGGGTACGGTTGAAGTGGTTGAACTTGCAGCAATTAAACGGTTTTCGCGAGTTATGCATATTGTCTCTAGAGTGCAGGGTCAATTACGCGATGGCTATGATGCATTTGATGTGGTTAAAGCTGTTTTTCCTGCTGGTACGTTAAGTGGTGCACCAAAAATCAGAGCCATGGAAATTATTGATGGCCTGGAAACTTCACGACGTGGTATTTATGGCGGGGCAATTTGTGCGATTGATCATTTAGGGCAGCTAGATAGTTGTATTGCGATTCGCACAGCGTTAATTAAAAATGATATGGCCAGTGTGCGTGCTGGTGGTGGTGTCGTGCTTGATTCAGACCCAGTCAGCGAAGCGTTTGAGACTCGTCATAAAGTGCAGGCGGTGCTGGATGCTTTGACTTTAGCCGAGGAGGGTTTACGATGATTTTAATTTTAGACAATTACGATAGTTTTACGCATAACTTATATCAAGCAGTTGCCAAGCATAATATTGCCGTAAAAATTGTGCGTAATGATCAATTAACGATTGCGCAAGTAGCGGCATTAAATCCACAGGGTATTATCATTTCCCCAGGCCCTGGTCGACCTGAAGAAACAGGCATTGGTCTGGAGTTAATTCGCAGGCTGGCACCGGTGGTGCCTATTTTGGGTGTGTGTTTAGGGCACCAGATGATTGTGAGTGCATTTGGTGGCGAAGTTGTTTTAGCGGCTGCAGCAGTTCATGGTAAAGAAGATGTTATTTTTCATCATCGCCAAGGTATTTACCAAGATATGCCATTACCTTTTAAAGCTGGACGTTATCATTCATTAATTGCTGAAAAACATACTTTGCCAAAACAATTAATTATTGAGGCTGAAAGCGCAGATTCAATTGTGATGGGCGTGCGCCATCAGCATTATTCAACGTATGGTGTGCAGTTTCACCCAGAGTCAATTCTAACCCCAGATGGTGATAAGCTGATTAATAACTTTATTCAGTTGTGTTATGCGCATCAACCAGCAGAGGCGGCATAATGTTAACTGCATTAAACCAATTAATTCAGGCTAAGCCTTTAAGTGTAGCGCAATGTAAAGCGGCTGTTGAAGCTTTATTAACTGGCACTAACCCATCGCAAGCGGCGGCTTTACTGGCCCTTTTGCAGGCCAAAGGCGTAACCGCTAATGAGCTAGCAGCGTTTGCAAACTGTTTGCGTGGTCATATGCAAGCACTTCAGTTAAATAAGCCGGCAATAGATATTGTTGGCACCGGTGGGGACGGTATGAATACCGTTAATATTTCTAGCGCTGCTGCATTGGTAGTGGCCAGTTGCGGTGTGCCGGTGTTAAAGCATGGTAATCGCGCGGCTTCTTCAAAATCAGGATCAGCGGATGTATTAGCGGCATTGGGTATTAATATTCATTTAACGCCAATGCAAGTGCAAGACTGTTTAGCAAAATATAATTTTGGCTTTTGTTTTGCGCCAGACTATCATCCAGCATTAAAGGCTGTAAAAGCGGTCCGACAAGCCTTAAAAATCCCTACTATTTTTAATTTATTAGGTCCTTTATTAAATCCAGCAGCGGTGCCATATTATTTATTAGGCGTAGCTAACCCCCGTTATTTGGAAATTGTTGCGAAGGCCTTACTTAAGCTTAACGTGCAGCGAGCCTTGGTTGTGCATGCCAATGGGATGGATGAATTAAATTGTTTAGGTCCGGCCATTGCTATTGAGGTAACGCCAAACGGTTGCCAGCCCCTGACTTTAGATCCTGGCGAATATGGCTTCTCAACATGTACGTTAGCTGATTTACAAGGCGGTGATGCGGCAACTAATGCTCTATTATTAACTCGGGTATTTTCCGGTGAAGCAAGTCCATTGGCGGACACAATTGTATTTAATGCCGGTGTTGCTTTACATATTTATGGTAAAGCCGATAGTTTTGCCAGCGGTATTGTCATGGCTAAAGAACAATTAAAAAGTGGTGAAGTGATTAAATTAATAAAAAACTTACGTAATTACAGTAAAGAATTACTGGGAGTTAAACATGCATAATTATTTGCAAAAAATATTGGCTAATAAATCTCAAGAAGTTATAAAGTTAATGGCACAATTAGCATCCGAGCCAAGTGGGTTGATGGCAAGCATTTACCATCAACGTCAATCGCCAAGACTATTGAAATCGTTAAAAACGGCATTAATACAGCCTGGTTTAAATGTGATTGCTGAAATTAAGCGTCGTTCACCGTCTAAGTCTGCGATTGCCATGGATTTAGATCCACTGATTTTAGCGGATAATTATCTTCAAGGTGGTGCCAGTGCTATATCGGTATTAACCGATTATGCGGGTTTTCGAGGCTCACTAGATGATTTGGAAAAAGTTTCAGCAGCACTTAAAAATACTAAGTTGCCTATTTTGCGCAAAGATTTTTTATTAGAGCCGATTCAAATTGCTGAGGCAATTGCCCATGGTGCAGATGCAGTATTATTAATTGTGAGTGTGCTGCAGGAAAAAACTGCTGCAATGTTAGAGTTTGCGCGTGACTGTGGTATCGATGCTTTGGTTGAGGTGCATGATAAAGCTGAACTTGATTATGCTTTGCGAATTGGTGCCGATATTATCGGAGTAAATAATCGTAATTTAACCAGTTTTAAGGTTAATCAAGATACCGCGCGGCAATTAAAAGCTTATATGCCAGAATCGATTGTGGCGGTGGCTGAATCTGGCATTGATTCAGTGACATTAGCGGCAGAATATGCTGAACTAGGTTATGCTGGAGTTCTAATGGGCGAAAGCTTAGTGACTCAAAAAAATCCAGCCGACTTTATTCATCAACTTAAGGTGGCAGTCTAATGGGCATTAAAATTAAAATTTGTGGCTTAATGGATCCTGAGCTCGCCATGCAAGCGGTTATTGCGGGCGCCGATTATATTGGCGTGGTGCGGGCGCCGGATTCACTGCGTTATGTTAGTTTAAATACGGCAATAAAAATTGCTACGGCAGTGCACCAAGTGGGCGGTAAAATTATACCGGTTTATCAAAAAGCCGATGCTTTAAGTATTGCTGCAGAAGCAAAGCAGCTGAATGCACAAAGTGTGCAACTGCACGGCACGCCTTCACGTGAGCAAGGGCAGCGCTTGCCAGCCAGTTTGCAGCGGATTCATGCTGTGCAAGTATCGGCAAATGGTGCGATAGATCAGAGTTCTTTGCTTGGAGTTCAGCAGCTATTGGCGTCACGGGATTTTATTTTATTAGATGGTTTGCAGCCTGGCGAAGGTAAAACTTATCGCTTACACCCAAAATTATTTCAATTTAAATTACCGATTGTGCTGGCTGGTGGGTTAAGCGTAGATAATATAGATCAATTTTTGCATCTACCTATTCATGCAGTTGATGTAAGTAGTGGCGTTGAAAGTCAGCCAGGTATTAAAGATTTAACCCTAATTAAAAACTTTATTCATAAAGTGCGAGTAGTAAAACATGAAAACCAACCCGTCAGTTAATACCGCAGGCCGCTTCGGCGATTTTGGTGGCTGTTACTTGCCAGAAGTTTTAATTGCGCCCATCCAAGAATTAGCCGCTGGTTTTAAAGCTTGTATGCAAGATAAGAAGTTTATCGCTGAGTTTAATCGTCTACTAGTTGAATATGCTGGGCGAGTTACCGCCTTAACTGAAGTGGCGAATTTTAGCCAAGCCATTAACGGCCCAAGAATTTTTTTAAAACGCGAAGATTTATTGCATACTGGCGCACATAAATTAAATAATGCTTTAGGTCAATGTTTATTGGCTAAGCGCCTAGGCAAGACCCGAGTCATTGCTGAAACTGGTGCCGGCCAGCATGGCGTTGCCACCGCTACCGCTTGTGCTAAATTAGATTTGGCGTGTGTGATTTATATGGGTGCAGTAGATATGGAACGCCAAGCACCGAATGTTGCGCGAATGAAATTATTAGGCGCAGAAGTGATTAGCGTGGAAGAGGGTGCAAAAACCTTAAAAGATGCCGTGAATGCGGCTTTACGTGACTGGTCAGAATGTTTTACTAACACCCATTATTGTATTGGTTCTGCATTAGGCCCACATCCTTATCCGCAAATGGTTGCTGAATTTCAAGCGGTGATTGGGCGCGAAACTAAAGCACAGTGTTTAGAGTATTTAGGTTGTCTGCCAGATTATATTGTGGCGTGTGTTGGTGGTGGCTCAAATGCGATTGGTATTTTTAAAGAATTTTTAAATGATACCGAGGTTAAATTAATCGGTGTTGAAGCAGGTGGTAAAAGCCATAAACTTGGTGAACATGCGGCGCGATTTTTACAGCAAAAAGCAGGTGTATTGCATGGCTATTACAGTTATTTATTGCAAGACGAACAAGGCCAAGTTGCCGCTACGCATTCAATTTCTGCCGGTTTAGATTATCCGGGTGTTGGACCGCAACATGCAGCTTTACACGATAATGGCCGCGCAACTTATGTGGCGGTGAATGATCAAGAAACTTTAGCAGCTTTTAAATTACTTTGCCAAACGGAAGGGATTATCCCAGCGCTGGAATCTTCGCATGCATTAGCGCATGTGATAAAAGTTGCCGCTGATTTACCCAAAGATTCAATCGTGGTGATTAATTTATCCGGTCGTGGCGATAAAGATCTGCCACAGTTATTAGCTAAACATGCTAAAGAGCTGGGAGTTGAAGCATGAGTCTAATTGCCCAAGTATTTGCTAAAAAGCGAGCTTATGTAGCTTATTTAATGGCCGGTGATCAAGGTTGTGATTATAGTTTAATGGCGATGCAAGCGTTAACAGCCGGTGGGGTAAATATTTTAGAGCTGGGTGTGCCATTTTCAGATCCGGTTGCTGATGGTCCAGTCATTCAAGCGGCAGCAATGCGCGCCTTAAAACAAAATACCAAGTTAGATAATATTTTTAAAACCATCACTGAATTTCGCAAAACCAATGCAACGCCGATTATCTTATTTAGTTATTATAATCCATTGTTGCAATACGGCTTAGAAAAACTAATTAAAAAAGCTAAATCAGCAGGCGTTAATGGCATATTAATTGTTGATTTGCCGATTGAAGAAATGGCTGAATACCATCAGCTTTGCGAGCAATACGGTATTGATCCGATCTTATTAATCTCACCATCGACCCCACTTAAAAGAATTAAAGCGATTGCCAAACTAGCATCGGGTATGCTTTATTATGTTTGCCGTCAAGGCACCACCGGCGTGCGCGAACAAATGCCAGCTGATTTAGCTGAATGTTTGGCGCTTATTAAAAGCTGCACTAAATTACCTGTGGTGGTGGGATTTGGCATTGCTTCGAAACAAATGGCAAAGGCGGCTATTGAACATGCCGATGGTTTTGTGATTGGCTCTCGATTCGTGAAAGCTATGGCCGATAAAATTTCAGCAAACAAATTAACTCAACTGACGAAAACCTTGGATCCACGTGGTGATCAAGTGAGGGATTTATGATTTTAATTTTACATAAGCATATTACTCATGCCGAAGCTGTTCAGTTATTGGAGCGTCTGCAGGTTATGGGTTTTAAGGCCGTTAAAGAGCAGCAAGGCGAACGAATCATCTTGGCAATTGTTAGCGGTATTGATGCAAATACTAAACCAGATGACTTTATTCATCTGCCGCAAGTTGAGAAAATTGAAAACTTTTCTGAATCTTTTAAGTTAGCCGGTCATGATTTACGTGATACTCCATTAATTATTCAATTGGGTAATGTGAAAATTGGCGGTGATGAATTGACCGTGATTGGCGGACCTTGTTCGATTGAAAATGAAGAGCAGATTCACCGTATCGCTAAAGCGG
>JAHZKQ010000190.1 GCA_022600315.1 Gammaproteobacteria bacterium | reverse complement strand
ATTTCCACATGGACAATTTCACCCAGCTCTTTTTGCGCATGTGTGGTGATGCCCACCTTGCCATCATCAGAGATCCATTCGTGTGTTTTGCTATATCGCATGGAAACCATTCTACTTGATCTAAATTTTTCTGTCACACAGGCAGGTTCACTCTAGAGTAAAAGTGGACCAAAGACTCGGATGCTTTTCGATGGTGTATTCATTTGAAGGCGTTGCAAAATGCTGAGGATCGCCTTTATGGCGATTGACTCGATAATTTAGCCCGATGTTTAATCCTTCTTTAGGCTCAAATCCATAAAGGCATTCTGTTGGAATCGCAATTTCTAGAAGGTAGGATTTTTTATCAAACTCGGCAATTTTGGGGAATTTATGCATAAGTTTAATATGTACTTGTTGGCCGATAAAATGGCCTTCAGAAACACTAATGTGGCCTTCAACTTGAATATGTAAATCTACAAAAATATGCCCGCCATGCAAACGAGTGCGTAATTGATGCAGGGAAATCACACCGGCGCAGGATTTTATGGTTTGGGTAAAATCTTGCAGCGTTTTTTCATCCACGGCCCGATCGATTAATTCATTGCTGCTATCCCAAATAATTTTTACTGCAATTCGGATAATTAACACCGCAATTACAATCGCACCGATGGCATCTAAAAAACGCCAACCTAGTATTGCCCCAATCGCACTAATTAAGACGATAAATGACGTTAAGGCATCGCTACGATTATGCCAAGCATTAGAGATTAATAAGTTGGAATGTATTTTCTTACCGACTTTTAAATTGTATCGGTATAAGTATTCATTAGCAATGATTGAAGCGCCGGCGACAACAAGCACCCATATGTCAGGTTTATGTAAATATTCATGCTGCATTAAATGGCGAATTGCGTCAAAAATAATGCCGCCGCCAGCAGCTAATAAAATAATCGCAATCACAATTGCGGCAATGGTTTCAATACGTCTGTGTCCATAAGGATGTTCTTTATCTGGGCGCCGGCTACCGGCTTTGGCGGCAATAAAGACTAAACCATCACTAATTAAATCTGATAGGGAATGCAGGCCATCGGCAATCAAGGCATGTGAGTGACCGATAAACCCAATTGCGATTTTAAATATTGCTAGCAGGCTATTGATCGTGCCACTAATTAAAGTAACTTTTTTAGTAGCGGCAAAATGCTGATCAGTTGACATTGTGTTCTCCGGTTAGGTTGCAGTTTAACTTAAAAATCTTACTGCGGCACTGTGATTTCATACTATAATCTCTATTGGCGAAATAGGACTTCTATGGTACTATATAAACGCTTTTAGCCCAGGATTTTAAAATGTTAAGAATCAGCAACTTAGCGGACTATGCCACGATTCTGATGGATTTTTTGGCGCAGCATAATGATAGCACTTACAGTGCCACGGTTTTGGCAGAGGTGACTAAAATTCCGCTGCCGGCAGTGGGGAAGACATTAAAATTATTATGCAAAGCAAAGTTACTGGCATCTGAGCGCGGCACGAACGGCGGTTATCGCTTAAATCAAATGGCTGAGGATATTAGTTTAGCGGCGATTATCTTGGCGATTGATGGTAGGCCGGCATTGACGCAGTGTAGTCAAGACGCTAAGGTGTGCGGCTTTGAGCATTCTTGCAGTTTAAAAGGCAATTGGCAGTTAATTAATAAGGTGATTATTGAAGCCTTAGGCAATGTGACTTTGGCAGATATGGGGCGGCAATTGACCGCTAAAGATATCCCTATCAAATTTTATTCTAAGCGAGTGCGGCAAAACTCTAAAGGAGCAGCGAATGAGTCAGAATAAATACATTCGTAAAGTTGTCGATAAAACTTATCAGCATGGCTTTGTCACCGATATTGAAGCCGATACGATTGCGCCAGGTTTAAATGAAGAGGTTATCCGTTTAATTTCTGCCAAAAAAAATGAGCCGGAGTTTTTATTAGAATGGCGTCTAAAAGCTTATTGGCATTGGTTAACCATGAAAGAGCCTACTTGGGCGCATGTAAAATTTAACCCCATCGACTATCAAGCGATTAGTTATTACTCAGCGCCGAAACAAAAACCCAAATTAAATAGTCTTGATGAGGTCGATCCAAAGCTACTAGATACTTACAATAAACTTGGGATTCCATTACACGAACAAAAAATGTTGGCAGGGGTGGCGGTCGATGCAGTATTTGATAGCGTATCGGTGGCTACTACCTTTAAAGAACGTTTAAAAGAAGCCGGTGTAATTTTTTGTCCATTTTCAGAAGCGGTGCAAAGCCATCCAGAATTAATTCAAAAATATTTAGGCAGCGTAGTGCCGTATCGGGATAACTTTTTTGCGACTTTAAACTCGGCTATTTTTAGCGATGGTTCTTTTGTTTATATACCAGAAGGGGTGCGCTGTCCGCTGGAATTATCGACTTATTTTCGAATTAACTCCGCAAATACCGGCCAGTTTGAACGGACATTAATTATTGCCGATAAAGGCAGTTATGTGAGTTATTTAGAAGGTTGCACCGCGCCGATGCGTGATGAAAATCAATTGCATGCTGCAGTGGTAGAGTTAATTGCCTTAGATGATGCGCAAATTAAATATTCTACGGTGCAAAACTGGTATCCGGGTGACGAAGAAGGACGCGGTGGGATTTATAATTTTGTCACTAAACGTGGCGCTTGCCGTGGGGTGCGCTCAAAAATTTCTTGGACCCAGGTGGAAACTGGCTCAGCAATTACCTGGAAATATCCGAGTGTGATATTACAAGGCGACCACAGTATCGGTGAATTTTATTCGGTGGCATTAACTTCAAATTATCAGCAAGCCGATACCGGCACCAAAATGTTACACCTTGGGAAAAATACTTCGAGCACAATTATTTCTAAGGGTATTGCCGCTGGGCACGGTCAAAACAGTTATCGTGGTTTAGTGCGAATTAATCCGGGTGCGCATAATGCCCGGAATTATAGCCAGTGTGATTCTTTATTATTAGGAGATCAATGTGGCGCGCATACTTATCCGTACATTGAAACCAAAACTGATCAAGCGCAAGTTGAGCATGAAGCTACGACATCCAAAATTAGTGAAGACCAATTATTTTATTGTCAGCAACGCGGTATTAAATCCGAAGATGCGGTGTCAATGATTGTGAATGGTTTTTGCAAGGAAGTTTTTAAAGAGCTGCCAATGGAATTTGCAGTGGAAGCACAAAAACTCATGGAAGTCAGCCTTGAAGGTGCCATTGGATAATTGAGGAAAACTTATGTTAACGATTGAAAATTTACGAACGAATGTTGATGAAAAATCAATTTTAAAGGGTTTAGATTTAACTGTAAATGCGGGGGAAGTACATGCCATCATGGGACCTAATGGTGCAGGTAAAAGTACCTTGGCCAATGTATTAGCCGGACGGGAAAATTATATAGTAACTGGTGGTAGTGTTGATTATGCAAGTAAAAATTTATTGGCGCTTGCCCCTGAAGAACGTGCCCAGGCAGGATTATTTTTAGCCTTTCAATATCCAGTAGAGATTCCCGGTGTTAACAACATGTATTTTTTACGTGCGGCGGTGAATAGTTTACGCAAACAACGCGGTGAAACTGAGCTCGATGCAATGGATTTTATGAAGGTGGTTAAAGCCAAATTAGCGCAAGTGGATTTGGACCCCAGTTTTTTAAAACGTTCAGTAAACGTTGGTTTTTCTGGCGGTGAAAAAAAGCGTAATGAAATTTTGCAGATGTTATTGCTAGAACCTAAATTGGCTGTGCTAGATGAAACCGATTCGGGTTTGGATATTGATGCTTTACAAGTGGTGGCTAAAGGCGTGAATTCATTGCGCGATAAAGACCGGGCGATTATTGTAGTCACCCATTATCAGCGCCTATTAAATTATATCGAACCGGATTATGTGCATGTATTAATGAATGGCAAGATTGTAAAATCTGGTGGCAAAGAATTAGCGCAAAGTTTAGAGGAAAAAGGCTATGGTTGGTTAGGTTCAAGCTCGGCGGAGGCGGCATGAATACGCAGGCTTTAAGTGCAAGCTGGCAAGCCTTAATTGCCAATCCCGATTTATCGGCTTTGCCAGAGTGGCTTAAAAACTGGCGTCAGCAGCAGTTGCAACAGTTTATTGCGCAAGGTTTTCCAGCTCGACATAATGAAGATTGGAAATACACTAATCTTAGAAAAATTGCTGAGCAGAATTTTCAAAGCCAATCAATAGTGGTAACACCGGATATTAAACCTTACTTAATTAGCGAATTTTATTGTTTGATATTTATTAATGGTCAGTTACGATTAGATCTTAGCGATCTACCACAAGAAATTACTGTTGTTGATAAGGTTCAAGCCTTGCAAAAATATTCAGAGCATTATAAAAAATTATTGCAGATTCCAAATCCTAGCCCATTGGCAGCATTAAATGCCGGTCTTGCAGAGCAGGGCGCATTGGTGGTGGTGCCAGATAACTGTCAATTAGCAAAACCATTGCATATTTTACATATTAGTAATGATTTACCTGTGGCTTGTTTGCAGCAAACTCAGCAGTTAATTTCAGTTGGTGAAAATAGCGAAATAACAATCCTAGAAGAATACTGTGGTGATGCTAGCAATTATTTTAATAATATTGTCACGAATATTGAAATTGCCGCTAATGCAAGTTTAAAGCTATTTAAGTTGCAGCGTGAAGGTGATAATGCTTCGCATATTGCCAGCACGGTAATTCAGCAGCAAAATGACAGTCGCGTCACAAGCTTTAGTTTGTCTTTGGGGGCAAATTTAGCGCGTGATGATTTACAAGTTAATTTATTGGCCAAAGGCACTGAGTGTAATTTATTGGGTTTATATCAGTTAGCGGGTAAGCAATATATCGATCACCATACCTGTATTAATCATAGCGTGGGCCAAACCCGTTCCCAACAGCACTATCGTGGTATTATAGCTGATCAGTCACAGGCAGTATTTAATGGCAAAGTGATCGTGCATCCAGATGCTAAGCAGTCCAGCGCCGAACAACTTAACAAAAATTTACTGTTAAGTCAGCAGGCTGAAATTGATACTAAGCCGGAGTTAGAGATTTATAATGATGATGTTAAGTGTAGTCATGGCGCGACGGTAGGCGAATTAAATCAAACTGCATTGTTTTATTTGCGTAGTCGTGGGATCGATGAAAAATTGGCCCGACAATTATTAATTCGCGGTTTTGCGACTGAATTATTAGAACACTTGCCGGCTAATTCATTAGGCGAACATATTGAAAACCGAGTCTTGCAAACTTTAAATAAATTGGCGGGTGAATAATGAATACCAGTCTTGACCTCCAAGCGATTCGTAATAATTTCCCAATTTTAAAACAAACCATGTCGGGCGAACCCTTAATTTATTTAGATAGTGGTGCCACTAGTCAAAAACCGCAATGCGTCATTGATGTCATGACCACTTATTGTGAAAAATTCAATGCCAATGTTCACCGTGGGATTTATTCTTTAAGTGAAGATGCCACATTAACTTATGAAGCAGCGCGACAAGCGACCAAAGATTTTATTCATGCTGAACATACTGATGAAATTATTTTTACTAAAGGCACTACTGAAGCAATTAATTTAGTGGCTTATGGTTTTGCTGAGCAATTCTTAAAGACAGGCGATGAAATTATTGTTTCAGTGATGGAGCATCATTCCAATATTGTGCCTTGGCAAATAGCTTGCGAGCGCAAAGGCGCTAAGTTAAAAGTGATTCCATTATTGGAAGATGGCAGTTTAGATTTAATTGAGTATGAAAAGCTTTTATCTAGTAAAACTAAATTGGTTGCAATCACGCATGTCTCAAATGTATTAGGCACAATTAACCCGATCAAAGCAATCATTGCTAAAGCCCATGCAGCAAATGCTCCAGTATTAATAGATGGTGCGCAGGGTGTGCCGCATTTAAAAATTGATGTCCAAGATCTGGATTGTGATTTTTACGCTTTTTCCGCGCATAAAATGTATGGCCCCATGGGTGTTGGCGTTTTATATGGCAAACAAAAATGGCTAGAGGCTTTGCCGCCATATCAAGGCGGTGGTGAAATGATTCGCCAAGTCAGTTTTGAAAAAACCGAATACGCAGCATTGCCGCATAAGTTTGAAGCCGGCACACCCAATGTTGGTGGTGTGTTTGGTTTTAAAGCCGCGTTAGATTATATGCATCAATTAGGCTTAGAGAATATTGGGTTGCATGAACATAAATTATTGCAGTATGCGACTGAAAAACTCCAGCAAATACCCGGTTTAAAAATTATTGGCAGCGCCAAAAATAAAGCCGCCGTAATTTCTTTTACCATGAGTCAAGCGCATCCGCATGATATTGGCACCATATTAGATTCCGAGGGCGTAGCGATTCGTGCCGGCCATCATTGTGCGATGCCATTAATGCAATATTTAAAATTGTCAGCTACCGCGCGCGCCTCATTTGGGATTTATAATAATCAAGCCGATGTGGATAAGCTGGTGCAAGCATTAATGAAAGTCATTAAACTGTTTGGTGATTAAAATGTCTGAATTAAACGAACTTTATCAACAACTCATTATCGATCATGGTCGTAAGCCGCGTAATTTTGGAGTGCTAAAAGATGCCACGCACAGTAAAGAAGGTTTTAATCCGCTTTGCGGCGATAAGCTGACTATCTATTTAAAAGTGGTTGATGATATTATTCAAGCCGCGCAATTTGAAGGCGAGGGCTGCGCCATTTCGGTGGCTTCAGCTTCACTATTAACCCAAGCTTTAGTGGGCAAAAGCATAGCGGAATTTGAAACTTTATTCCAAGCCTTTCACAAATTAGTTACCGGCGGCGATGCCATGGATTTAGCCGATACATTGGATAAATTGGTGGTATTAGCTGGCGTGGCTGAATATCCGATGCGAGTAAAATGCGCGACCTTGTGTTGGCATGCGACACAAGCGGCTTTGCATGATAAGCAAACGTCGGTTTCAACTGAATGAGGTTTTTATGAGTGATATTATTAACATTACCCCGGCTGCAATCGAACATATTAAGCGCCAAATTGCCGAACAGGGTCACGGCATTGGTTTTCGTTTAAGCATTAAATCGACCGGTTGTAATGGTTATATGTAT
>JAHZKQ010000189.1 GCA_022600315.1 Gammaproteobacteria bacterium | reverse complement strand
GGGTTTTGCAACAGTCATACGATAAGCATACAGATCACAGCATTGGATATAGCCAATCGGGTGATCACCCACTAAAATGACAAAAGGATATGTATGACCATTGCCATCGATCTTCTCAAGTATCTTATCTGTTGGCTCATAGCCATCCATAAACCAAGTATTTTTAACATGAGGCACCTCTACCCATCGATTCCAGAGCGGAAGGTGTTCCTTGGTAAATGGTTTGAATGTGATGTTCATTAATATTTAAGCCGCCTGTTTTAATTCGACCTCAAAATTCAAACCCGCCCTATCCAACATTCCCTGAAGAGCAAGCCGAACAAATTGGTGCTCTGAGCAACCCAGCTTATTGGCATATTCAGCCGCAAGTTTTGGGCTCACCACTTTTCTATCATGTTCTATGTCGCACAGATGTTGTTTAGACATACCTAGCAAGGCAGAAAATTCGACTTGTGTCATTTCGTCAGATACCCTTATGGACCATATCAGCTTACCCAATGTCAGCGGTCCATCAGTGAACCTTTCAAGCTTCTTAAGCGTTTTATCTGTAAACTTACTTTTTGTACTCATGTTTATTTATCCCTTAGAAACTCGTCATGATAACCCGCTCTCTTTCGAACCTGAGATAAACCCTGATTACCAACGTCCTCAACCCAGGCCCCAACCTAACAATAATATTCCTAGGCATCTTAGCTAACTGCTTATAAGCACTTTTAGAAAATTTGACCGAATAGATATCAGTCACGACTTAACTGTACACTCTTTTAGTGTACTTTTCAAGCGCGTCAATTTATTCAGATAATCTAGACGATTAAGCTTATCGACCATATCCCGCTTAGTCGCAAAACCCAACTTATCACGCAATGTTTTACTGTAATCTTCAATCGTACGCTCTGACAAAGCAAACTCAACCGCAACCGCTTTTGAAGAACGCCCCTTCAAAAACTCAATCAACACCATACATTGGCGCACCGTTAAGAATGCACCAGAAAACTCACCATCCAGCGGAATGCGCCGATTGTCGAGAACCATGTTTTTAGGTAAGCGTTTAAGTCTGATTTTTTTAGGCGTGATGTTTAGTTCAGATAAAATATCCTGCCAATTAGATTGAGGAAAATGCTTTTTTTGGTTTTGTTCGCTACTGAAAAATTGTGAAGACGTCATAATAGCTTCCTTGTTAAAGTTATTAAATGGCCCACACTATGTCATTCATATTCGCACAACAAATAGCATTAGATCAGAAATTAAAATATATTAATACGGTTAAATTTCCACATGATTTACATATATAATTATTTCCCTAAAAAAGTACGTGTAATTATTATGCAGGATAAACAGTGTTTACAACAAACAATTCAAAGCAAGGCTTAGTTAAAACTCAATGGAAAAATATTAGAGAGGATGTAAAAAAAGTCGAACCTGTTTTTACAAAACTAGTTGACGCATTGAATCCTAATAAGAATTTTTCTGTATATTTAGCATATTTCCCATATGGAGCACTTAAAGGTGATACTAAATGCTCCTTTCTACCATTAATGAATGGTGAATTTTGCAGACTCGACAGCCCATCTATTCCAAACATTGTTAAAAAAGACCTAGGTTATGGTATTGGAAGCTCACCATTTGGAATGGTGCTTGACAAGAATTTTGAATATTTTTTTGACTTAAAGCACAGATCAACATCAAAGCCTCAAAGGATTGCTACTCCTGGCTCATTCTTTCCTCTAGATCGCCTATTTACCATGAAAAACCAAAGAGTTTACTCACCTAACGGCATACTATCTGTTTCATCTGGCGCACGGTCAGTATTCATGCTTCCTTGCGTTAGCCGCGAATTAAATCATAGTTACTTACAACGTGATTTAGGCATTACTTCTGACGCACCAATATCAACATATGATCATTGGAGAATATTTAAAGAAATAACGTCAAGCCAAAATATTGATTGCAACTGGAGATCATGCATTATTTACTTTTCTGAAAATTGGATATCTAAACTAACACATGACCCAACATGGCGAGATTTAAAATTATACCTATATGAAAAAGCCTGGAATAGCTCAGCCTATAGTAGATCGGCAAATACATATTATGAACATATATTTTCAGAAATTAAATCACAACGAAATTTAAAGCTAAAGCCATACATAGAGAAAATAACTAACCATATTTTCAAAATAATACTAGGTGCAGCTCCTGGATTTTCACCACAAATCAACAACAACAGCCTACCTATTAAGACTATTCAAAATGCATACACCAACAGTTATTCTCTTAAAAATTATTGGCCTACAATTTTATCGCCAGAGAGGTTTGTTTTCGAACAATCAAAACATCCAATTTATTATTCTTTACAGCATGGGGTTGGCAACGATAGTAATCGAGTATCGTCACCATCGAATATACTTGCAGACCTAAGGGAAGTTAAAAGAATATTTAAAATTTACTTTAATGAACTAGCATCAACACAATCATGTTGTGTTGACACTGTACTAAATGATATTGCAAATCGAATAATACTCAACT
>JAHZKQ010000188.1 GCA_022600315.1 Gammaproteobacteria bacterium | reverse complement strand
TTTTCCTGTTCCAGCGCAATATGGAGATACCCAATTACTCCAGACCTTTAGAAAATCTCGAATGGCAATGTTTTTTGACGATGCAATTATCGATGAGTTTTGCGATGCGGCTGAGGAAGAAATGCAAAAGTTTGATGCATCTCCAGCAAAGAATTCAAGTAATCAACTTTTGCTCGATGAGTTGGTTGAAAATGGATTCTGTGTAGTTAAAAATTTGTTTTCGAAAGAGCAGGTTGAGGGTTGGCATAAGTCAGTTTACCCTCATGTTAATGCGGAGTTAGGTACTTTCGAAAAGCTGCATGAACAGCATGGCGTGGCATCTGGAATGGATGTGCACTTGCAGAAAGAAAAAATAAAGTATTGCTACAATTTGCGTTGCGGCACAATCAGGGCGTGGGGTATAGACGCTATTGATGAAACTTTAAAACAAATACCTGCAAATCCTGTATTACAGGATATTTGCAAAAGCTACTTTTCAGGGCGGTGTAATATATCGAAGCTTTATGCTGACTATAAGGGCATTGTTGGAGTGAAGGATGCAAGTACTGTGCTACATGCAGACTCTAGTTTTAAAATTTTAAAGGTTTTTGTACCCTTGCGAGATGTGGGTCCAGATAATGCACCGTTTATATATTACAAAAAGAGCCAAAGGCTTGCTGGCTGGCGTCTTTTGAAAGATTTTCTTAATTTTACAAACTATGGGAAAAAATATTTTTCAACATTCGCTTCGTGGGGTGATATTGGTATGTGTCGTTTAGTGACAAAATTTCCAGAGCTAGCAGAGCAGGAGTCTATTGTGACCGCCTCAGCAGGTGATGTGATAATAGCAGATACGCATGGTGTGCATGGTGCATCTATCTTACAAAAGGAACACCGTCTTCAAATCGGTTATGTATATGGTGCGATAGGTGGACGTGGTGCTGGAAGTGACATACCTTCGCATGTGAAAGCAATGGCTAGAGATGTTGAGTAGTAATTTTCAATTTATTTGGTCGCTTTGATTTCAGGTGGTAAAAGTTTTAGGCTTGACTCTATGGGGCAGTATGCTTCATTATGTGTCACCATAGTCTCTTTTTGAGTGTTTTTTAGGAGATAGTTTTAGATGTTGTGTATTGGTACGTTTTATTTTTTGTAATTAGATGCAGTATATAGTTTTGGATAGGTTCGATATTACTAGTTACCATCTGGCGCAAGGAAGGTTCTTAATGAATGGACAAGAATTAAAATTAAATTTAGGCGGTGGCAATGAAAAATGTTCAAGGATTGCTTGCGTAGGCTTAAATACACGAATAAATGTAGATATTAATGATGATTTGAATCAGGTTCACTATCCATTTGAAGAAACAGTTGTAGAACAGGGCTATATTGATGATTACACTGTCAATTTGCATTCCCACATACAATAGAAGTAAGCATCTTGAAAATTGTTTAAATTCTATCATGATAAGCGCGCGGAGTCTTAGCGGGGAGATTGAGGTCTGTATCTCAGATAATGCCTCAACGGACCGCACAGAATCTGTAGTAGCTTCAGCAAAAAGAAGCCTCAATATTGCTTATAAAAAAAATAAAGTAAACTTAGGGATACCACAGAATTTCTTGAATGTTGTTAATATGGCAAGGGGCGAGTTTGTTTGGTTAATTGGGGATGATGATCTTTTGATGCCTTCAGGCATTGCTGATCTAATTCAGCTTATTAATACTAATTCTAACACTGACTTCTTTTATGTTAATGCATACCATCTGACAACAGAGTATGTGTTATCACAGAAGCAGCCTTTTAATACGCTAGATTTGCAGATTGAGATGGAGCCATTTTCAAAGTGGGAAAGGGAGGGGGAGGTTAATTTTTTTGAGTTAGTCAATCCAAAAATTTCTTTTGATTTTTTAGGTGGAATGTTTTTATCAGTATTTAGAAGAGAGAATTGGTTGCGATGCTCCGGGTCTATTAGTCGAGCAGCATTGAATGATATGCGTACGTTTTCATATTTTGACAACACTTTTCCTCATTTGAAAATTTTCTCACAAGCGTTTTCACGTTCAAAAGCATATTTTAATCAAAAACCGCTCATTGTTTGTTTGACTGGTGCTAGAGAGTGGGCCCCTATGGAGCATCTAGTGCGAAGTGTTAGGTTGGTGGAGGCTCTGGAAGAATATCGAAAAAATGGCCTACCATTTTGGCAGTACTTAAAATGTAAGAATAACGCAGTTAGCAACTTTTTACCCGCTTTGGGCTATATGTTTTTAAATAAAAATACTTCTGGGTATCAATATATTAATCCGTTAAAATTAACAGCGAATTATTGCTTGTTTCCAGGGTTCTATATGTCAGTTATATATTTCATAGTACGAAAGTTTAAAAGTGTTTTAATAAAAAGCATGACTTATTGGCGAGACTATATATGTCGCGTATAAATAAAATAACAACGAAAGGATCTTCTTATGCATGAGGCAATTAATCAAATTAATAGCTGTGAGGTGTGTGGAAATACTGAGCTAAAAACAGTATTAAATTTGGGTGTTCATCCAATGTGTGATGATTTGGTTCCTGTTGGTGAAATTCGCACCTGCAGTGAGTATCCGATTGAAATTTTATTTTGTAAGCAATGCGTGACAGCTCATCAAAAATATCAAGTCCCTAAGCTTGAATTATTTCCAGAGTCTTATCATTACCGGTCACGATTTACCGCGGATGTTCTTAAGGGCATGCAGAATTTGGTTGCTTCATGCGAGGAAAAATACGGTGATTTATCTGGTAAGGCAGTGCTTGATATTGGCTGTAATGATGGTAGTTTGCTGGATTTTTTTAAAAAACAAGGTGCAACAACTATCGGAATTGAGCCTACCGGGGCCTGGGTTGAGGCAGAAAAAAAGGGGCATGTAACTTACGGTAATTATTTATCTAAAGAGGTTGCTCAAGCGATTGTCTTAGAGCACGGTAAGCCCGATTTTATCACTTTTACAAACGTGTTTGCTCATATCGAAGATTTGAACGGCGTGTTAGAGGCGTTAAAAGTGCTCATGAAAAAAACCACAAAAATTATTATTGAAAATCATTACCTCGGCTCGGTGTTAGACGGCAATCAATTTGATACCTTTTATCACGAACACCCTAGGACATATAGCTACACTTCATTTGTGCGTATTGCACAATCGCTAGGAGCTCACCTGGAGGGTGTAGAGTTTCCTTCAAGATATGGTGGTAATATTCGTGTTTTTATAGGTAACAGTTCAGAGACTCTTAGTAAGGTTGATATGGAAGCGCTGGCAAGGCGAGAAGGTCAATTTTATGATGATTTTAAAGTTTTGAGAAAAAACATAGAGCAGTGGATGGATGTTAAAAAGACATCTATTACTGAGCAATTGGATAAGTATGGGAGGCTAAGTGCAAAAGCATTTCCCGGGCGCGCAGCGATTTTGATTAAAATGCTTGATTTGAACGAAAATCATATTGCTAAAGTGTATGAAAAACCCGGCTCATTAAAGATTGGTCATTATTTGCCAGGGACTCGAATACCTATTCACTCGGATGATGAGCTGCTAGCTCAAAAAGACAAAACACAGCCATTACTGAACTTGGCTTGGCATATCCCCAACGAAATAAAGGCATATTTGAAAAATAATGGTTATGAAGGTGAGGTCTTTGATATTTTATCTGAAAAAGATTTCGCATTTGAATGAAAAATAGACTGAAACGAGTTGCAATTATTGGCGGAGGTCGGTGGGCCCGAGTGTTAACAACAGCATTGTGCGATGTTTTATGTGAAAATGCTTGCGTGACTATTCATACCTATCATGGCTGTTGTGCTATGAGAGAGTGGCTGCATACCCAGTCTTTTAAGCCGAGTGTTAGCGTAGCCTCAGGACTGCCAAATTTTGAGAGTGAATCTATAGAATTGGCAGTTGTAGTGAATGCAGCGCGTGACCATGAAGCTACAATAGAAAAATGTTTGAATGCAGGGGTGGCTGTGTTGTCAGAGAAGCCAGTAACAGTTTCTTATGCGGCTACAAATCGCCTGATTGCTTTGGCGGAAGATAAAAATGTGTCATTATCTCCCGCACATGTTTTTCTATTTGCTAATTATTTGCAGAAATTTTCTGATATATTGCCTGACCGTAGGGATATAAAATCTATTCAATTTGAGTGGGAAGATCCTCTGGTAGAAGCTCGTTACGGCGAAGCTAAAACATACGATGCTGGGTTACCTATTTATATTGATTGTTTGCCGCATGTTTTGTCAATTATTGACATGCTCGTGCCAAATATGGTTCATGCCGTCAATGATTTAAAATTCAGACGAGGAGGAGCGGACTTAATTATTGAGTCAATATTGGGTAATATACCTTGCCAAATTAAGTTAGTAAGGAATGGCGTATGCCGAAAACGTTTAGTCACAGTGATGGCTGATAAGCAGTACCAAGTTGATTTTACAACTGAGCCTGGACATATAGCCGTCAAT